>DASVRH010000025.1:0-12042 GCA_036388715.1 Solirubrobacteraceae bacterium
GTCGCCGTCGTCGACCCGCCGGCCGACCAGTGCGAGGAGACCTGCGCCGCGGTGAGCGCCTTGTTGTAGACCGCGACCTCGTCGACCGTGCCGCGGAACGCCTCGCCGCCGCCGTTCCACGAGCCGATCGTCAGCGGGAACGTCGTGACGCTCGCGTTGCCGGTCTGCGCCCGCGACGCCACCTGCACGCCGTTGACGAACATCCGCTGCGTGGCGCCGTCGTAGGTCGCGACCACGTGGTACGTGCGCCCGGCGACGATCGTGCCCGACGGCGCCTGGAGCCGGCGGCGCGTGCCGTTCTGCATCACCGTCAGCTCGAGCAGCGGCCCGTTGAACTGCAGCGAGTACGACTCGGCCTTGGTGATCACCGAGGCCCAGGCGCCCGCGGCCGGGACCGCGTCGGGCTTGATCCAGGCCTCGAGCGTGAGGCCGGAGGTGAAGTCGAGCGAGTTGCTGTCGGCGACGCGCACGTCGTCGTTGACGCCGTCGAGGCGCACCGAGCGGTTGGCCGTGTCGTTGGCGAGCAGGCTCGTCTGGCCGAGCACCGCGCCGTTGCGGTACGTGCCCGGGTTGGCCCCGCGCGCGTCGGCCGCGGCCGTGCCGCTCGTCTCGCCGAGGCGCCAGTGGCTGACCGGGCCGTCGGCGGCGACCGTCGACGCGTAGGTCGCCGCGGGCGCGCTCTGGGTCGCGGCGCTCGCCGTGTTCGACCACGCCGACGTCAGCGACCCGTTGACCGCGCGGACGCGGTACCAGTAGGTCGTCGCGGCGGTGAGGCCGCTGTCGCGGTAGCTCGTCGCGCCCGCCGCCAGCGGGAAGGACTGCACGGTGGTGAAGGCGCTCGACCCGCTGCGCTCCACGACGTAGCCCGTCTCGTTCGAGGCGTTGTCGGTCCACGCCAGGTCGATCGCCGACGACGATGCGGCCGTCGCGCCCAGCCCCGTCGGGGCCGCGGGGGCGGTCGGGGTCGGGGTCGTCTCCGGCGTCGTGGCGCTCGCGGCGTTCGACCAGGCCGACGTGCCCGCGCCGTTCTGCGCGCGGACGCGGTACCAGTACGTCGTCCCCGCCGTGCGGCCGGTGTCGGAGTACGACGTCGCGTTGGCCGACATCCCGATCGAGGTCACGCCGGTGGCGAAGTCGCTGCTCGTGCTGCGCTGCAGGACGAAGCCGCTCTCGTTCGTGGCGTTGTCGGTCCACGCCACGTTGACCTGCGTCGGCGACGACGCCGTGGCGGTCAGCCCCGAGGGCGCCGCGGGCACGGACTGCGTCGTGGCGCTGGCGACGTTCGACCAGGCCGAGGTGTCGGTCGCCGTGATCGCGCGGACGCGGTACCAGTACGTCGTCCCGGCGGCGCGGCCGGTGTCGGAGTAGCTCTGCGTGCCGGCGGCCAGCGAGATCGCCGTCGGCGAGGTGAAGGTGCTGTTCGTCGAGCGCTCGAGCACGAACCCGGTCTCGTTGGCCGAGTTGTCGAGCCACGTCACGTTGACCGTGCTGCCGCTGATCGCGGTGGCGGTCAGGCTCGTCGGCGTCGGCACCCCGACCGCGGTCGCGACGCCCTGGTCGTAGTGCTGCTTGGCCTGCAGGCCGGTGAGCATCTTGTTGTAGACGGCGACCTCGTCGATCGTGCCGCGGAAGAACTCCATCGTCCCGTCCCACGAGCCGATGTGCAGGCCGCCCCAGCCCGGGCTCGCCGCGCCCGTGAGGGCGATGCTCGCGACGAGCTGCCCGTTGAGGTAGAGCCGCTGCTGGGTGCCGTCGTAGGTGGCGAGCACGTGGTAGGTCTGGCCGGCCACGATCGCCCCGGCCGGCGCCTGGAGGCGGCGGCGGGTGCCGTTCTGGATGATCGTGAACTCGAGCCGCGGGCCGTTGAACTGGATCGAGTAGGCCTCGGGCTTCGTCAGGACGGACGCGAACGAGCCGGCGGTGGGGATCGACGTGGGCTTGATCCACGCCTCGAGCGAGAGCGCGCCGCCGAGCTCGAGCGACGAGCTTGCGGCCGTGCGGGCAAACGCGCTGCCGCCGAACGTCGCGGCCCGGTCGAGGTCGGAGTTGAGCAGGCTGCCGGCGCCGAGCGCGACGCCGCTGTACGTCGCCGGGTTGACGGCCATCTGGTCGAAGGCGGTCGTGCCGGACGTCTCGCCGAGGCGCCAGTAGCCGACCGGGCCGTCGCCGACGATCGCCGTGCGGTAGGCCGAGTTGCTGCCGCCGGGGTCGGTCGTGCCGGTCGTCAGCTCGATCGTGTCGGTCTCCGACGCCGACCACTTCCCGCTCGCGTCGCGGAACTGCGCGTAGACGGTGCGGGCGCCCTTCGTCGTCGAGCCGCCGGTCGCGGTGTCGGCCAGGTCCCAGGCGATCGACATGTACGAGGAGCCCGAGCCGCCGTAGGCCCACTCCTTCCAGGACACGCCGTCGTTCGAGACGCGGACGCGCGAGACCCCGCTGACGTCGTCGCGGCCGAGGACGCGGACGGTGACGTTGGTCGACGCCGTCCTGGGGTCGACGTTGTTGACCGTGATCGTGCCGGTCGGGCGGTCGAGGTCCTGGATCTGGCCATTGACGAGACGCATGAGCGTCGTCGCCTCGTTGGCCGACTGGCTCTCCCGCGAGGCGTCGTTCTTGTTCGCGCTCTCGTAGACCTTGTTCTCGGGGTCGGAGACGGACCGCAGGACGTAGTCGCCGTCGGGCAGCGTCGCGGTGCCGAGCGGGATCCACTGGTCGTAGCGGTAGTAGTCGTACGTGTCGCCCCAGCCGACCGAGAGGCCGGAGGCGATCTTGCCGTTGATCGTCGGGTCACAGCCGGCGTCGGGGTAGACGCGCGGGTACGGCGTGCCGGGGATCGAGGCGATGAACTCCTCGTCGAGCACGCACGACGTGGTCTTGGTGCCGATGATGTCCGGCTGCATCGACGACGGGCGGCCCTGCGCGATCCACTTGTCGTACTCGGCCTTCGTCCACAGCTCGTAGCGGCCCCAGCCGTCGTAGTGGAAGTGCTGGTGCTGGGTGTGGATCGTGTAGTTGCCCACGTTGTAGGACGAGGTGCTGCCGTCGTCCGAGCGCACCGTCTGCGTCGCCGGGACGCTCGTCGCGCCGTTCGGGACGGTGGCGCCGATCTCCAGCGGGCCCTGGCCGGCGTTCCACACGGTGTTGGTGAACCGCAGCACGTTCTGGCGGCCCTGGTCCGTGTCCGTGACGTCGAAGCGCAGGTCGCGCGGCGGCAGCGTGCGCATGTCGGGATACAGGGCCGTGGCGGCGTTGGCGGCCGGGGCGATGGTCAGGAGCGCACCGAGAACGGTGAGCAGGGCGAGGAGTCGGGGCAACGTCATCCTTGAGCGTGAAAGTTCCGGGGCGGGCAGTCGATTGTCGCGGGTGTTCCCAAGGGATCAAGGTCCTGAAGCCCGAATGGACGAATGTCCAGCAACGCGCGGTCCAGTGGCCAGACGCCGTCCGAAGACCCCTTTTTCCAGTGTCACTCCAGCATGTCGCCATCCTCGAGCCGTCCAACGGCGGGCTGGCCGTCGCCCGGAGGCTCGTCCGGGCGGGGTTCCGTGTCAGCGCCCTGACCCCTCCCGGCAACGCGTTCATCGCCGCCAGCCGGGGGGTGGAGGGCCACGTCCTCGGGCCGGAGGGGTGGGGGGAGGCGCTGCGATCGCTCGCGGCCGAAGGGCCGCTGGGGATCCTCGCCGGCGCCGACCGCGCCTGCGAGTACCTCGCCGAGCACCGCGAGGAGCTGCCCGGCTCCGCGCTGACCTTCGAGCGCCCCGGCGGAGCGCACCTCCCGCTCATGCACAAGGACACGGCCGACGCGATCGCGCGGCGCGCCGGCGTCCTCGTGCCGTGGACGGCGGCGATCAGCGGCGAGGACGACCTGCGGGCGGCGGCGGGCGACGCGCCGTGGCCGTGCGTCCTCAAGCCCGTCCTCTCCCACGAGTGGCGGGCGATCTTCGGCTGGGAGCGGGTGCTGGTCGTCGAGGACCTCGACGACGCCCTGCGCCGCGCGGCGCCGGCGTTCGCCGCGGGGCTGGAGCTCGTGATGAGCGAGTACGTGCCCGGCGGCGACGACGCGGTCGAGGAGGCGATCGTCGTGCGCGCGGACGACGGGTCGTACCCGGTCCGCTTCGGCTGCCGCAAGCTGCGCCAGTTCCCGCGTGGGTTCGGCGCGGCCTCGATCTGCGTCTCGCACCCGATCCCCGAGACCCACGCGCTGACGAAGGCGCTGCTCGACGAGGCCGGGTTCGTCGGCGTCGTCGGGGTCGAGGTCAAGCGCCACGCCGAGACCGGGCGCCACTACTTCATCGAGGCCAACGTGCGGCTGCCCACGCAGTTCGGCCTGGGGGACGCGGCGGGCGCCGACGCCTCACGCCGCCTCGTCGCGACGCTGGCCGGCGAGCGCCTCGGCCCGCCCCCGCAGCCGCGCTACGGCGTGAAGCTCGTCTTCCCCGAGCTCGAGGTCAAGGCGGCGGCGACCGTCCTGCGCGACGCGCCCCGCGGGAAGCGGGCGGCGACCGTCCGCGACCTGCTCGGCTCCTACCGCGGCACCCGCGAGCTGGGCCTGCTCGACCCGCGCGACACCGGGCCGCTGCGGGTCGAGCTGCGCAACGCGCTGCGCTACCGCCTCAGCCGGCGCCGGTCGCGGGCGTAGATCGCCGCGCCCGCCGGCGCGCCGACGGCCCACAGCGGCCACGCCGCGGGCCGCAGGGCGCGCAGCTGCGCGACCGGCCCCGCGCCGGCGTGCAGCGACAGGCGCGCGTAGTTTGCCGCCGTGCGCGCGAAGCTCGCCGGGGCGTAGCGGGCGTAGCGCAGGTCCTCGTTGAGCTGCTCGGCGAACGTCTCGGCGAAGGCGGCCGCGCTCGGCCGCGGGTCGGCGATGTCGGTCATGAGACGCGGCGCGTCCTCCTGCTCGTCGTAGATCCGCAGCGGCTCGTTGACGAAGCGGGTGAGGAAGCGGCGGCCGATGCGGTCCCAGACGAGGCTCTCGGGCACGAACCGCTGCCCCTCCGGCTCGGGGAACGGGTGCTCGCGCAGGACGTCGACGCGCTGGAAGCCCCACTTCTCGCCGGTCACCGCGTGGCGATAGCGCAGGTCGACCGGCGTCGTGTCGAGCGGGTGCTCCGGGAACGGCGTGCCGATGACCGTGCCCTCCGGGTCCTGGCACAGCGCGGTGACGCCCTGGAAGCGCGAGCGGTCGGGGATCGCGGCCCAGTGGTGGGCGAAGCGCTCGAGCGCGTGGGGCAGGCAGCGGTCGTCCGAGTCCAGCGACAGGAAGAGCTCGCCGCGCGCCTCGCGCACCCCGCGGTTCCACGCCACGTGCTTGCCGGCGTTCTCCTGGCGGACGTAGCGGATCGGGAAGGACGCCTCCCGCGCCCATCCGGCCACGAGCTCGTCGGTGCCGTCGGTCGAGCCGTCGTCGACGACCAGCCACTCGAAGTCGCGCAGCGTCTGCGGCTCCAGGGAGTCCCGGACGCGATGAAGCGTGTGCGCGCGCTGCCAGGTGGCCGTGAAGACGGTGAAGAGGGGCATCAGCCCTCGGCGGCGGCGCCCTCGCGCCGCGACTCGCGCAGGCGCTGCGCCGCGTCGCGGGCCCGCTTGAGCCCGGGGCGCAGCCGGCCGTGCCAGGCCGCCGCGGGCAGCCCGGCCGGCCCGCGGAACGCGCGCAGCGTCACCCGCGGGCGCACCGTCGGCGTCCAGCGGAGCTTGTAGTCGTCGTCGGGCCCGAGGAAGTCGTAGCCGCGCAGCCCCTCCTCGATCGAGGCCCGCAGCACCTCGCCGCGCAGGACGAGGCCGGGGGAGAGCCGGCCGTGCGCCTCGTCGAAGCCCGTCTTCAGCAGGAAGCCGACGCCGCCCAGCGCGATCCCGAAGTCGCCGGCCAGCGGCTCGCCACCCGCCTCGAGCAGGTAGACGCGCAGCCAGCCGCGCTCGGCCGCGGCGCGGGCGAAGTCGCGGTAGAGCCGCTCGGCGCCGGGCTCGTGCAGGATCGCTGTCCCGGCGCGGGCCTTCCAGCCCGAGGCCTCGAGCGTGAAGAGCGTGTCGAGCGCGCCGTCGAGCTCGTCGCCGCCGGTGATCGTGCGCAGCCGCAGCTCGCCGAGCGCCTTCTCGAGCTGGCGGGCCCGGCGGCCGACCTGGGAGCGCATGTTGCGGCTCGCTGCCGCCATCAGCGCCTCATAGCTCTCAGGGAGCTCCAGGTAAGGGCTGCGGGGCCCGGGGACGACCTGGACCCGGTACCGGCCGACGAAGGCGCGCCGGGCGTCCTCGAGGCTGCGAGAGCCCTCGCGGAGATACGGCAGGGTCACGCGCGCGCCGCCGCCCCACGTGGCGATCGCCTGCCACAGCTCCTCGCGGGCGTCCTCGTCCCGGCCGACGACGTCCCAGTCGCCGGTGTGCGGGTTGGCGGGAGCGCCGAGGCCGCCGAGCCGGGTGCGGACGAGACACGCCGCCGCCCGCAGTCGCCCCTCGTGATCGCGGATCACCGCGGTGACCAACTCTCCGCTTCCGTACGCGTTCCACCAGGAAGTGAACCATTCGTGGGTCAGGAACGGCGTGGGCTCCTCGGCGGCGAGGTCGTTCCATTCGTCGCGCAGCGACGCGAAGGCCTCGGTCCGCAGCGGCATCGGCGCGTCACACTATCCGGCGGTCAGACGATGACCCCGGAGGTAAAGTGCGATGAGGGCCGGCCGATCTCCGGGGCACCCCCTTTCATGGACGACCACGACGCCGCATCCGCGACAGCGGCACAGGTCCACCGCGGGCGCCTTCAGGCGCCCGGCTGGATCTCCGCCGCCGCCCTGCTCGCCGGCCCCCTGACGGGGGCCGCGGTCGCGCTCGCCCTCTCGAGCTCCGACGGCGTGCCCGCCGAGAGCAGCTCGCTGACCCTCGTCGCCCTGCTCGCCGGCGCCATGATCGCGGGCCGCGAGCCGATGTGGGCGCGCCTCCTGCCGCTCATGGGCGCGCTGGCCCGCGCCGCGGGGCCGCTGCTGGGCGGCATCGCCGTCCTCGTGCTCCAGGCGCTCGAGATGCTGCCCGGCCTCGGGCCCGACGAGGCCTGGCTGGTGGTGATCGCCGCGGTCGCGGTCGCGCTCATCGTCGCCCCGCTCGCCCGCGCCGCCGTGCAGCGCCGGCGGATGATCCGGGTGGCCGTCATCGGCTCCGTGCGCTCCAGCGACTCGCTCGGGCGCGAGCTCAAGCTCTCCGAGGTCAAGGGCTTCGAGGTCGTCGGCCGCATCTCGTACCCCGGCGACACGTCGGAGGAGCGCTCCGAGGTCCCGCTGCTCGGCGACCTCGACGACCTCGGGTCGATCTGCGAGCGCCACGACGTCTCGCTGCTGCTGATGACGGGCGAGCCGCCGCGGATGGCCGTCTTCGAGGAGGTCGCGCGCTCCTGCCTGCACCTCCCGGTGCGCCTGCGCGAGCTGTCCGGCTTCTACGAGGAGGTCTTCGGGCACGTCGCGGTGGCCGAGATCAACGCCTCGTGGTTCCAGTGGATCGTCCACCCGAAGTACCGCGCCAAGGCGCTCCCCGGCGAGCGCGCGCTCGACCTGCTCGTGGCGATCTGCGCCGGGCTCGTCGCCCTGCCGCTCGTGGGGCTCTTCGCGCTCATCATCCGCCGCGACGGCGGCTCCGTCTTCTTCAAGCAGGTGCGGATCGGCGAGGGCGGCCGGCGCTTCACGATCTACAAGCTGCGCACGATGCGCGAGGGCGCCGACACCGAGTGGGCGACCGCCGACGACAGCCGCGTCACGACGATCGGCCGGTTCCTGCGCAAGTCGCATCTCGACGAGCTGCCGCAGATCCTCAACGTCCTGCGCGGCGAGATGAGCGTGGTCGGCCCGCGGCCCGAGCAGCCCGAGTTCGTCGACCGCCTCGAGCAGGTCATCCCCTTCTACCAGCGGCTCCACCTCATGAAGCCCGGCCTCACCGGCTGGGCCCAGGTCCGCTGCGGCTACGCGGGCTCGGACATCGGCTCGGCCTGGAAGGTCTGCCACGACCTCTACTACCTCAAGCACCGCTCGATCCTGCTGAACCTCGTGATCCTCGGCGAGACGCTGCGGACGCTCGTGGCCGACCCTCAGTACACCGCGGAGCCGGCGACGGTCGACTTCATCCTCGCGCCGACGCGCACCGCGCTGGACGCCGGGCCCGAGACGGCCGGCGCCCCGGCGACGGCGTCCTAGCCGAGCCGGACGAACTCGCCCGAGAACGACGAAGGCCGCCCGGAGGCGGCCTTCGAGGAAGTCGGGTTCGAGCCCCCGGGACTCAGAGCTACGCGGTCGGCGCTCGCCGCGTCGTGCGACGGAGCACGAGGCCCGTCGCCAGGAGGATGCCGCCGAGGAGGGCGACGATGCCCAGGTCGAGGCCGGTGAAGGGGAGGTCGCTCTCCGGCTGCTGCTGCTGCTGCGGCGGAGTGGGCGTCACCTCCTGCGTCGGCGTCGGCGTGGGCTCCTCGCTCTGGATCTCGCCGATGACGCCGAGGGACTCGTCGTAACCGCGGACGCTGGGGTCCTGGGCAACGGCGGTACCGCCGCCAAGGGCAAGGAAAAGGCTGGAAATCAGGGCAAGTCCGACGATCCGCATGTGGCTACGACCTCTCAGGAAGCTCGAGTTGTGGCTGGTGGTTCCCGGGGGAGAACCAAGCGCGGACAGAGAATAGCCGCCCGGCGTGTGTCGGAATACCCCGTGGACACATCGACGAAGCACGTGTCAAGCCTCGTGGACCTTACTCGGATTCAAACGGACGCAAACGTATGGAAAGCTGCTCACGGAGGGCACGCTCGATCTTCCCCGGGTCGATCATTCGTCGAGCGCGGATGGCCTCCTGCACCTCCGCGACCAGTGGCTGCTGGGGATTGAGGCGCCTCGCGGCGTCGATCGAGCGCTTCGCGGCGTCGTAGCGACGGGCCGCGCCGTCCTGGAGCGCGAGCTCGAAGTGGGCGAACCAGTTCTCCGGCTCGCGGTCGACCGCGTCGACGAGGTTGGCGCGCGCCTCCTCCGCGTTCCCGCCCGCCCGGGCCAGGACGGCGTGGGCGATCAGCGGCGAGGCGCTGAGCCGGTCGAGCTCGGCGGCCCGCTCCAGCCGGTCGAGCGCGCCGGCCCGATCCGTCGCCTGGCGCTCGAAGGCCGCGCGCTCGTAGCGCGCCGCCGCGCCGGGCAGGGCCAGGGAGACGGCGGCCAGCAGCACGACGACCGCGAGCGCCACCCGCAGCGGGATCGAGCGCGGGGGCGTGCCGACGTCGCCACCGGCGAGCGTGGCGCGCGAGCCGGTGGTGCGCATCGCCAGGCCGAGCAGGGCCATCGCGATCAGCGAGAGCGCGGCGAACTGCCACAGCCAGTCGACCAGCCCGTGCACGAACCAGACCGAGAACCCGGCGAACGCCGCGACGGCGATGCCCGCCTCGGCCTCGCCGGCGCGCCGGCGCGCGGCCGAGAAGCCCGCGATCGCGGCGACCACGAACAGCGCGAGCAGCACGAGGCCGATCGCCCCGAGGCCGCTCAGCACCTCGAAGGGCAGGCTGTGGGCGTAGCGCGGCGACTCGGCCGTCCTGCGCTCCTGGAGGTAGGGCACGGCGAAGCTCTCGGCGCCGTTGCCGGCGAGCGGGTGGTCCTTCCACTCGTCGACTGCGACGCGGTAGAAGTCGTAGCGGCTCGAGCCCAGCGCCCCGCCGAAGCGCGTCTCGTCGCTCTCCACCCGCTCGTAGCCGGTGTTCTTGAACTCCTCCCAGCGCTCGTCGAGCCAGCCCGGGCTGGCCAGGACGAAGACCGCGCCGCCGAGCGCCATGAGGGCGGCGAGGGCGAGGAAGACCCGCTCGCCGCGCCGGCGCGCGCCCTCCGAGCCCGTCGACAGCCGCGGCAGGCGCCGGGCGCCGAACGCCGCCGCCGCGCCCAGGGCGAAGGCGACGAGCGCGCCGAGGATCACCGCGCCGCGGGCGTCGGCGAGCGCGTCGTCGAGCTGGCCGGCCGACTCGGCGTTGCGCACGTCGGTCAGCGCGCTCCAGCCGATGGCCACCATCGCCGCCGGCACGAGCACGGCGGCCAGCGCGACCCAGCGGCGCGGGTGCAGGACCAGGAAGATCGCCGCGGTCGCGGCGAAGGCGATGACGCCGCCGCGGCTCTGGGTCAGCAGGGCGGTCGAGAGGAGGACCGTCGCCAGCGCCAGCGCGAGCCCGCGCAGCGGCCAGCGCTCCTCGCGCGCGGTGGCGAGGTGGATCGCCGGGAAGACGCCGAGGAGGAAGAGCCCGGCCGTCGCGTTCGCGTAGCCCACGGGCTCGGAGAGGCGGCCCTGGAGGAACATCTCGATCGGGTGGGCCTTGGTCGCGGTCGCGACGAGGACCCCGACCGCGATCGCGCCCAGCCCGCCGGCGACCAGCCAGAGCGCGGCGCGTGCCGCGCCCGCGGGCCAGGGGCGCAGCCCGGCGAGCGCGAAGGCCAGCGCGAACAGCAGCGCGCGGTTGCCGGCGTCCCACGCGTTGCCGGGGACGGCGCCCCACGCGATCGAGAGGAACGTCCACAGCATGAACAGCACGAACGCGCCGAGCGCGAGCTCGAAGGGGCGCGAGCGCCCGATGCGGGCCGGGGGCGCGACGACCAGCACGAGCGCCGTCAGCGCCATCAGGAAGAGCGCGACCGGATACCACGTGGTCTCGCGGAAGCCGCCCTCGAAGGGCGCGATGACGAGGCCGGCGGCGATCGCCAGCGCGCCCGGCAGCAGCAGCGTGGTGCGGCGGCGCGGGGGCGCCGTCTCCAGGTCGGTCGCGGCGGGAGGGTGGTCTTCGCGGAGCGGGACGGTCGCCACGGCGGCGCTCAGCGGGCGCGAGCCAGCGGCTTGCGGGCCGAGGACCGGTCGCGGGCCGGCATGCCGTAGGTGTGGTAGGCCGTCGAGTGGCCGCTGCGCTCGCCGACGAGCAAGAAGCCGGTGGGGGTCAGGCCGGCGCCGTTGAGCAGGTCGCGAACCGACTCCATGTTCGCGCGGTTGGAGTGGCCGGGCCGGGCCACGATCATGATGTCGTCGACCTGGTCGGCGATCGTCAGAGCGTCGGCGACCTCGCCGAGCGGCGCGGTGTCGAGCACGACGTAGTCGGCGAGCATCCGCGCCTCCTCGAGGATCGCCGGCATGCGGCGGCGCAGCGACTCGAGCAGCGCGACGTCGCCCTCGGTGCTGGCGGCGGGCACGACCTGGAGCGGCGGGAGCTGCGGCGCGGGCGTCAGCAGCTCGTGCAGCGGCGTGCCGGTGAGCGTGCTGACCAGGCTGCGCCGCGCCTCGATCCCCAGCATCGACGCGAGGTCGGGCTTGCGCAGGTCGAAGTCGATGAGGACGACGCGGTGGCCGCCGCCGACGAGCGACAGCGCGAGGTTGATGGCCGAGGTCGTCTTGCCGTCGCCCGACGTCGCGCTCGTGAGCATCACGGTGCGGTGCGTGCCGGGCTGGCGCTCGAGCTGGACGCGCAGCGTGCGGAACGCCTCGCGCACGCCGGGCGGCATGTCGGCGGGCGACATCGGGCCGCGCCGGCGGCGGCTGCGCATGATCGGGGCGCGGGCCAGGACGGGGGCGGGGAAGAGCGTCACGAGCTCCTCCTCGTCGCGGATGCGGCGGTCGGTCAGCTCGCGGACGAGGGCCAGCGCGCCGCCGATGGCGAAGCCGGCGCCGAGCGCGAGCAGGACGAGCAGCCAGGCCGGCGTGCCGAGCGGCGAGGACGGGATCGCGGCGCGCTCGGAGAAGGAGAGGGTCGGGTCGTTGCCGTCGCGGATGCCCTCGATCGAGCTGATCTGGCTGCCGAGCGCGGCGGCGGCGTCCTGGCGGCCTGCCTCGACGAGGTTCTGCTGCTGGCGCTGCAGGCGCTCGAGCTGGCTCTCGACGACGCGGCGCAGCGCCTCCTGGCGGACGTCGAGCGCGGCGCGCGCGTAGGTGTTGGCGACGTTCGCGGCCTCCTCGCCCGTGGTGGCGCTGCCGGTGATGGCGAGCACGCTGCTCTCGCCCTGCGGCTGGACGTCGACGGCGGACTGGACGCCCTCGCGCGTCCACCCGCCGCCGAGGCGCTCGGCGGTGCGCTGGGCGGCGGC
>DASVRH010000026.1:0-18314 GCA_036388715.1 Solirubrobacteraceae bacterium
AGGGCATCGGGATCCGCGTCCGCGTCGGCGGGGCGTGGGGCTTCGCGGGGACGCGCGAGACGAGCCGCGAGGGCGCCGAGGCGGCGCTCGCCCGCGCGCTCGCGCTGGCCGAGGCCCAGCCGCGGGCGGCGGAGCGGCCGCGCAGCGAGGAGCCGCCGGCGCGGGGCCACTGGACGCACCCGCTCGAGCGCGACCCGACGGCCGTGCCGCTCGACGAGAAGCTCGCGTTCCTGTCCGCCGCCGAGGAGGCGCTGCGGGGCGACCCGCGGATCGTCCGCACCGACGCGGTCACGCGCGCCACGAAGACCGTCCAGGCCTTCGCCTCGACGGAGGGCGCCGCGTGCACGCAGGAGCGCACGACCTGCGGGGCCGGCATCGCCGCCGTCGCGATCGACGGCGACGAGCTGCAGGTCCGCACGTACCCCACGGCGCACGGCGGCAAGGTCGCGCTGGCCGGCTGGGAGCACGTGCTCGCGCTCGACCTGCTCGGCCACGCGCCGCGCGTCGCCGCCGAGGCGGTGGAGCTGCTGAGCGCGCCGCCGTGCCCCGCCGGGCGCCACACGGTCGTCATCCATCCCGAGCAGGTCATGCTTCAGATCCACGAGTCCGTCGGGCACGCGCTCGAGCTCGACCGCATCCTGCTCGGCGAGGCCGCCTACGCCGGCACGAGCTGGGTCCAGCCCCACGACCTCGGCTCGCTGCGCTACGGCTCCGAGCACATGACGATCACCGCCGACGCGACGCTGCCGGGCGCGCTCGGCACCTTCGGGTGGGACGACGAGGGAACCCCGGCGCGCCGCACGACGCTGATCGAGAACGGGGTCCTGCGCGCCGCGCTCAGCGACCGCGAGTCCGCCGCGTCGGTGGGCGCGCGGTCGACGGGCTGCTGCCGCGCCGATGGCTTCGACCGCCAGCCGATCGTGCGGATGACGAACGTCTCGCTCGACCCGGGCGACGCGGGCTCGTTCGCCGACCTGCTCGCCGACACGGGCGAGGGCCTCTACCTCGAGACCAACCGCTCGTGGTCGATCGACGACCGCCGCCTGCACTTCCAGTTCGCGACGGAGGTCGCACGGGAGATCAAGGGCGGCGAGCTGGGCCGGCTGTACCGCAACCCGTCCTACGCGGGGACGACGCCGTCGTTCTGGGCGTCGCTCGACGCGGTCTGCTCGGCCGACGCGTGGGAGCTGTGGGGCGTGACGGACTGCGGCAAGGGCGAGCCCGGGCAGTTCATGGCCGTCTCCCACGGCGCGGCGCCCGCGCGGTTCCGCGACGTGGAGGTCGGCGTCGCGTGACGGAGCTCGAGCTGGCCGAGCGCGCGCTCGCCCACGCCGGCGGCGACGCGCAGGTCAACGTCGTGCGCGAGCGCTCGCTGCACGCGCGCTTCGCGCGGTCGGCTCCGACGCAGCTGACGCAGATCGACGACCTCGAGGTGCAGGTGACGGTGCTGCGCGACGGCCAGCCCGGCGCGGCGACGACGAACCGGCTCGACGACGACTCGCTGCGCGACGCCGCCGCGCGCGCCACCGCCGCGGCCGAGGCCGCCGCCGCGGCCGGCCCGGGCGACCACCCCGGCCTGGCGCCGCCCGCCGCCTACCGCGCGCACCCCGGGTTCGACGCGGCCACGGCCGCGCTCGACCCAGGGGCGGCCGCCGACGCGCTGCGCACCGCGTTCGGCGTGGCCGCCGATGCCGGGGCCGAGGCGTTCGGGACCTGGACGGCCGCGGAGGTGCGGACGGCCATCGCGTCCTCGACGGGCCTGCGGGCGCAGGACGCCGTGACCGACGCGTTCATGAAGGTCGTGGCGCGCGACGCGGACGGCCGCAGCGGGATGGCCACCGCCGCGGGCGTGGCGGCGCTCGCGATCGACGCCGAGGACGTCGCCCGCCGCGCCGCGGCGCTGCTCCCGCGGGGGCCGCTGCAGGAGCTCGGCCCCGGCACGTATCCGGTCGTGCTCGGCGCCGAGGCGATGGGGACCCTGCTCGCCTTCCTGGCCGGGCTGGCGTTCAACGGGATGGCGCACGCCGAGGAGCGCGGCGCGCTCCACGGCCGCCTCGGCACGCGCGTGGCCGCGCCGGGCATCAACCTCAGCGACTCGCCGCGCTTCACCGGGACGCTGCCGCGGGCGTTCGACGCCGACGGGGTCCCGAAGGCGCCGATGCCGCTGATCCAGGACGGCGTCGCCCACGCGGTCGTCCACGACCTGCGCTCCGCCGCGCGGGCCGGGGGCGGCGCCCGGTCCACCGGCCACGCGGTCGCCGCCGGCGGCTCGCCGTGGGGGCCGGAGCCGACGAACCTCGTGCTGATCGGCGGCGGCGCCGCGGACGAGGCCGAGCTGGCCCGGCCCATCGAGCGCGGGCTCTTCGTCAACCGGCTCTGGTACGTCAACCCCGTGCGCGAGAAGGAGACGCTGCTCACCGGCGTGACGCGCGACGGCACGCACCTGATCGAGGACGGCGAGATCACGCGGCCGGTCCGCGACGTGCGCTTCACCGACAGCGTCCTCGGGCTGCTCGAGCGGGTGCAGGCGCTGGGCGCGAGATCGCGCCTGATCAGCGACGCCGAGTTCTACGGGCGGAGGTTCGCGACCGGCGTCGTGTGCCCGCCGGTGCGCGCGTCGTCGCTGCGGATCAACGGAGGGGCGTGAGCGCGGGCCCCGTCCCCGGCGGCCCCCTTCCGCGCGGCTTCGCCGTCGGGCACGCGACCGACCTCGTCGCCGCGACGGGCTGCACCGTCGTCCTCTCGCCGCCGGAGGGGGCGGTCGGCGCCGTCGAGGTCCGCGGCGGCGGGCCGGGGACGCGCGAGACCGACCTCCTCTCCCCCGCGTCGCCCAGCCGCCCCATCAGCGGCGTCGTCTTCAGCGGCGGCAGCGCGCGCGGCCTGGCCGTCGCCAGCGATGTCGCGCGGCTGCTCGAGGAGCGCGGGACCGGCTACCGCACGCGGCTCGGCCACCTCGTCCCGCTCCTGCCCGCGGCGGTCGTCTACGACATGGCGCTCGGCGCCGACGCCCCGCCCGGCCCGGACGCCGCGGGCGAGGCGCTCGCCGACGCCTCGCCGTCGCCGGCGCGCGGGACCGTCGGGGCGGGCACGGGCTGCAGCGTCGGCAAGGTCCTCGGGCCCAGCTGCAAGACCAAGGCCGGCGTCGGCGTGGCGAGCGAGACGCTGCCGGGCGGCTGCACGGTCGCGGCGCTCGCCGTCGTCAACGCGATCGGCGACGTGCTCGCCGAGGACGGCTCGGTGCTCGCCGGCCCGTGGCGCGACGGCCGCTACCACCGCACGACGGACGTCCTGCGCGGTCGCGTCCCCGAGGCGCTGCCCTGGGGCGGCGAGGCCACGACGCTCGTCTGCGTCATGACCGACGCGGGGCTCGACCGCCTCGAGGCCCATCGCCTCGCCCGCGCCGCCACCGCCGGCTGCGCCCGCGCGGTCGACCCGACGGCGACCGAGTTCGACGGCGACGCGTGCTTCGTCCTCGCCGCCGGCGACATCGACGCCGAGCCCTTCCTCCTCCAGGCGCTCACACCCCACGTCGTCGCGGCGGCGATCCGCGACGCCGTCCGCCAGGCGACCCCACTCGCGGAGTGCGGCTCGGCCGCGTCTAGATCCTGATCAGGAACTGATTCGAGATATGACGCCGTCATCGTCGTGGCTGACGGCGCACGCGGAAGGAGGACAGTGCGCCAGCACGGACTCCTTCAGTGGGTGCCGTCAGGCGCGGCGAGGACCAGTCAGATCCGAATCAGGATGATGCAGTTCACAACCCAGAGGATCGCGAAGAAGACGGTCCAGCGGTTCAGGTTGCGCTCGACGAGCGAGCCGCCGCCGAACGGGCCGGAGCCGGTGCCGACGCCGAAGGCGCCCGAGAGGCCCGCGTCCTTGCCCGAGTGCAGGAGCACCAGGAAGATGACGACGACGGACAGGACGACCTGCAGGACGTAGAGGATGTTCTCGACCATCGGCCGGGGAGGATAGCCGTCACTCCAGCGCGTCGAGGTCGCGGAGGATCGCGACGGCCTCGGCGCGCAGCTGGCGGTCGAGCGCCCGGAAGTCCTCGTCGGAGAGCTTGCCCGTCCGGTGGTCGAGCTCCAGCTCGCGGATCTCGCGGTACTTCGCGTCCCGCGCCGCCTCGAGCGACTGGCGCTCGCCGACGACCTTCTCCTCGGCCGCCTGAGGACCGCCGCGCAGCGGCTGGCCCACGAGCCACACCACGAGCGCGAGGGCGACCAGGATCAGCAGGAAGACGAGCGCGTCCAACTAGGCGCGACCGAGGTCCTGCGCGACCCGGGCGGCGGCGCGCGCGCTCGCCCGGCGCCGGGCGGCGTCGGGCGCCGGCCACAGCGCGATCAGGCCGCCGCAGATCGCGATCAGCCCGCCGATCCACATCCACTGGACCATCGGCGAGGTGATCAGCCGGAAGGTCGCGGGCGGGGGCCGGTCGCGATAGCGCTGGACGAAGCCGTTGAGCGTCTGGCCGAGCACCTGCGCGCGCTGCTCGGGCGTCAGCGGCGCGGTGACCTTCTCGAAGTCCCGGTCCGCGCCCTCCCAGATCGGCTCGAGCGCCTGGACGTCGGGCTGCACCGCCGTCCACACGTCGCGCCACAGGCCCGCCTTCAGGCCGACCTCGCTCGTGGCCTCGCCCTCGAAGAACTGGCCGAGCGCGCCCAGCGACTCGTCGCGGGCCGGGTAGAAGCCGCGCTCGGGCTGCTGGACGGTCACGAGCTTGCCGTCCTTGCGCACCTCGAGCACGGCGCCGAAGTCGATCTTCTCGACCCACGCGTCGCCGAGCGAGACGTCGGCGGTGGAGCGCACGTACTTCACGTCGTAGTCGCCGACGGTCGTCGTCTGGCCCGGCGTCAGCCGGATCTCGCGCTCGTCCTGGAAGGCCGACGACGCCGCGATCCCCACGAAGAGCACCACCACGCCGAGGTGCACGAGATAGCCGCCGTAGCGCCGCCGGTTGCGCCGCACGAGCGACACGAGCGCCAGCGGCAGCGCCTCCCCGCTCATCGCCCGCCGCGCGACGGCCCCGCGCCAGAACTCCTGCGCCACCGTGCCGAGCACGAAGGCGGCGCCGCAGAACATGACGACCGACAGCGGCGACGAGGTCAGCCCGAACGCGACGCACGCGACCAGCGCGACCAGGAACGCGGCGATCGGCACCGCGAACGACCGGCGCACGTTCTTCCACGTCGCCCGCCGCCAGGCGATGACCGGCCCGATGCCCGAGAGCAGCACGAGGATCAGCACGAGCGGGACCGTGTAGCGGTCGTACCACGGCGGGCCCACCGTCCTGCGGTCGCCGGCCAGCGCCTCGGTGATGACGGGCAGCATGGTCCCCCAGAAGACGAGGATCGCGATGCCCACCAGCGCGATGTTGTTGCCGATGAAGACGGCCTCGCGGGACAACAGCGAGTCGAGCCGGTGCTCGGAGCGCAGCGCGTCGAGGCGCGAGACGACGAGCACGACCGACCCGACGACCATCACGCCGATCAGCGTCACGAACGGCACGCCGAGCGTCGACGCGCCGAACGCGTGGATCGAGTCGACCACGTCGCTGCGCACCAGGAAGGTGCCGAAGATGCAGAGCGTCCCCGTCGCCAGGATCAGCGACGCGTTCCAGATCTTCAGCATCCCCCGCTTCTCCTGGATCATCAGCGAGTGGATGAACGCGGTGCCCGTCAGCCAGGGCAGCAGCGACGCGTTCTCGACCGGGTCCCAGGCCCAGTAGCCGCCCCACCCGAGCTCCGCGTAGGACCAGCGGGCGCCGAGCAGGATCCCCGTCCCCAGCAGCAGCCACGCCCCCAGGGCGAAGCGGCGCGTTGCCACGACCCAGTCGGCGTCGACCCGGCGGCGGATCAGCGCGCCGACCGCGAACGCGAACGGGATCGCGAAGAGCGTGTACCCCGAGTACAGCATCGGGGGGTGGATCATCATGCTCGGGTGGCGCAGCAGCGGGTTGAGCCCGGCGCCGTCGGCCGGCGTGACGGCGAGAACGGCGAACGGCGACTCGACGAACGCGATCAGCGCGGTGAAGAACGCGCCGAAGCCGAGGAGCACCGCGGTCGCGTACGGGACGACGTCGCGCAGGCGCTTGCGGGTGAGGAAGAGCGCGAGGCTCGACCACACCGACAGCAGCCAGACCCACAGCAGCAGCGAGCCCTGCTGCGTCGCCCAGGACGCGGTCAGCTTGTAGAAGAGCGGCGTCGTCGTCGAGGACTGGGCGGCGACGACCTCCCACGAGAAGTCGTCGCGGACGAACGCCGCCTCGACGAGCACGAAGGCGCCGGTGGTCAGCGCGGCGAGCGCGTACATCGCGCGGCGCGAGGAGTCGACGAGGTCGCGGCGGCCCTTCCGCGCGCCGACCAGCGCGACGACGATGCCGTAGAGCGCGACGGCGAGCGCGAGCAGGATGAGGGCCCGGCCGAGCGTCGGCATCAGCGGGCGATCAGGTCTCGGTGGTGAACTTCGAGGGGCACTTCGTGACCACCTTGGTGCCCTCGAACGTCCCGTCCTGCCGCTTGCGGACCGTGACGATGACCTCGCGGCCCTCGCGGAACGGGTCCGGCACCGTGCCTTCGTAGCGCACCGGCACCGAGGCCCCGCCCGTCCGCTCGGCGACGCGGAACTCGTGGACGCTGCCGTTGTGCTGGTAGGAGCCCTTCTCCACCCGGCCGCTGACCTCGTAGGACTTGCCGATCTCGGCGTTGGCCACCAACTGCTTGGGCGTCGTGGCCTGGGACGAGGCGCTGAAGCTCGTGTAGGCGAGCGCGACCGCCAGCAGCACCGCTGCGGAGAGGGCGACGGTCAGACGGACTATCCGCTTCCGGGAAGGGTCCATGGACGAAACGCAGTATGACAAGCCATGCGCTCAAGCCAGGACGCGCCCGCGCCGATGCCCTGTTGCGAAACCTTCCGGCGCATTGGGCGTCTGAGGAGTCAGTGATGGACACCCGGACACGACAGCGACAGGTGCAGCGCCGCGGCGAGCGGCGCCTCCACCGCGACCCGCGGGCCAGCCGGCCCGCGCCCGCTTCCGCCGCTCTCCCGCCCGCCACCGGCGTGCAGGACAACGCGCTGTACGCCTGCGGCTGCGGTCACGCCTTCTCCGCGGGGGTGTCGACGTCGGTCGACTGCCCGCGGTGTGGCGCCGGTCAGGCCTGGTAGCTCCTAGACTTTCCGGCCATGCGCACGGCCGCTCGAGGCACGGTCGCCGCGCTCCTCGTCGTGGTCATGGCCGTCGGCAGCATCCTGATGTGGATCGGGGTGCCGGTGTTCTGGCTGTGGCTCGCGTCCCGGATCGCCAACTCCTCGCAGCCGTCGATCGGGCTCTACCTGCTCGTCCTCGTCGGGATCGTGGTGTCGATGGCGATCATCGGGAAGGGGCTCGGCACCATCAACCACATCCACATGGACATCACCGGGACGCTGCCGCAGAAGCGCGAGCAGACGATCTGGCTGCGATCGATGCGCGCGGAGCGCGAGGTCAAGCGCGAGACGGGGGTGCTGGGCATCGTGATGGCCTGGTCGGTGAGCGTCGCGCTCCTGTGCTTCGGCTTCTGGTTCTTCGTCCTGGCCGGAAGCCCCATCTGATGGCGACGGCCGACCTGACCGTCATCGCCCTCGGCCGTCCCGACGCCTCCGCCTCCGCCTACATCGCCGAGATCCAGAAGCGGCTGCGCGCCCAGTCGAAGGTCGGCTACCGGATGCACGCGATGGGCACCTCGCTCGAGGGCCGCACCGAGGACATCCTCTCGGTCGTCGGCGAGCTCCACGCCGTGCCCTTCGAGCTCGGCGTCCCGCGGGTCTACACGGTGCTCAAGCTGGACGAGCGCCGCGACAAGGAGCAGACGCTCGACGACAAGGTCGCGAGCGTCGAACGGGCGCTCGGCGACCCCGTGTAGGCTCGCCGCTCCCCCCGCCGACCACGGAAGGCAACCCCCTTGAGACGGATCTCCCTCGCCGCGCTCTGCGCGACGATCCCCGCGCTGCTGAGCGCCCAGGCCGCTACGGCCGCGACCCTCTCGTCCGCGGTCGGCACCGGCAACGTCGCCACCTACATCGGCGCGCCGGGCCAGACGTCCAACCTCACGATCTCGTCGGTCAGCGCGACCCAGATCCGGATCGACCGCGAGACCTCGTCCACCCCCACCCCCGCGGACGACGATCCGATCGTCGAGAGCGGCGACTGCGTCGAGGACACCGGGCCGGACGACATCGTGTGCACGGCGGGGAGCATCGTGGTGAGCACCGGCGACGGCGCCGACACGGTCCGGGCCGCCGGCCTCGACCAGCATGAGATCACGATCAACGGGGGCGAAGGCGAGGACACCCTGTCCGATGGCCGGCTCGACGACGAGGTCAACGGCGAGGGCGGCGCGGACGTCATCGGCGCCGCGCTCTTCGGGCCCGCCTTCTTCACCGGCGACCGCGACGAGTACGACGGCGGCGGGGGCGAGGACTCGTTGATCCTGCTCTCGGGGCCCGACGACATCCGCGGCGGCGCCGGCATCGACCGGATCCTGTTCATCGCCATCGATCCCGTCGGCCCCACGCCCGCCGACGTCCCCGTCTCGCTCGACGACGTGGCGAACGACGGCGGCGACGGGCTCGCCAACGCGCGGACCGACGTCGAGGACATCGCGGGCGCCGTCTCGCTGCTGGCTGACATACCCGGGCTGCCCTTCCCGCCGTTCCCGGCCGCCGAGGGGACCGCGACGCTGCGGGGCGACGGCGACATCAACTCGATCGTCGGCGGCAGCGGCGACGACGACGTCGACCCGGGCGCGAACAACGACCTGGTCAACACCGCGGACGGCAGCGACACGGTCCGCACCGTCGACGGCTTCGCCGACCGCGTCGTGTGCGGCGCCGGCTCCGACACGGCCGAGGCCGACACGCTCGACGTCGTGTCGCCGAGCTGCGAGAGCGTGACCCGCACGGACGCCGGCAACGCGAACGACGTGCCCAACCCGCCCGTGGCCCCGGACGTCCCCGAGGACCTGCCCCCCTCGGTCCAGTTCACCTCGCCGGCGCCGGGCGCGCTGACGAGCGGCGTGACGACGCTGACCGCCTCGGCGACGGACGACCTCGGCGTCGGCCAGGTGCTGTTCATCGACGACGACCGCGTGGTGTGCGCGGACACGGTGGCGCCCTACACCTGCGACTACCAGCCGCGGGCCGAGGACGTCGGGCGCAACACCCTGCTCGTCATGGCCGTCGACACGGCGCAGCAGACGGCGACCGCGTTCCGCGCCTTCTCGGTTCCCCGCTTCGCCGCCGCCCTGTCGATCCGCGTCGGCCCGAAGCGCGACGCGTCGCTGCCGCTGCGCTTCCGGACCAGCGGCGCGCTCGGCCTGCCGCAGCAGGTCGGGGCCGCGCTCGGCTGCGCGGGCGGGTTCGTCGCCGTGCAGGTCAAGGCGGGCCGCACGACGATCTCCAACCGCCGCGTCCGGGTGCGCAGCGACTGCACGTACAGCTCCGTCGTGACGTTCCGCAACCGCAAGCGGTTCAGGACGCGCCGGTCGCTGCGCGTCGTCGCCGTCTACGCGGGCAACGCCGTCCTCGACTCGGCGCGCAGCGAGACGAAGACGGTCCGGATCACCTGAGGTCCGGGCAGCCCTCTTCGCCCACGTGGTCCTCGGGGTCGCCGGCGTCGCGCTGGCTGATCCCGGAGTCCGCGGGCTTCTCCGCCCGCGCGCTCCAGCAGTTCTTGAACGTCTGGCCGTTCTCGGCCGAGAACTCCGCCGCGCGGAACGCCCGCTCGGTCGGATAGGCGAGGCAGAACGGCGCCTCGATCCCCTCGTCGAGGTGGTGCTCGACGCACTCGCGCGCCTGGCGCACGTGCGTGGAGCGCGGGCCCGTCGCGACGAAGTGGACCTCCCGCCGCTGGCCGTAGGCCTCGTTGAAGAACCAGTACGCGCGCACCGCCGACGGGTGGAAGTGCCCGGGCGGCCCCTCGATCGGCCGCGGCGCGAGCTCCTTGCCCCCGAACCGAGGCTCGTCGTCGTCCATGCACCCGGCGGCGAGGAGGACGATCGCCACGCCCAGAGCGCTCCGCCTAACCGCGCGCATCCGCTTCGTCGAGCAGCACCCGCACCCGCGCGAGAGCCGCGGTCACCCGCGAGTGCACCGAGCGAGGAGAAGGAGCCCGCCGCTCGGGAGGAGCCGCGGCGATCATCCCGTCGAGCATGTCCAGCGCGGCCATCAGCTCGAACGCGATCTCGCGGAGCTCGGCTTGGGAATCGGGCGTGGTCATGGGCGCAGAAAAGACGAAAGCCCCGTAGAGGCCGGGGCTTCCGCCAGAGCGGGATACGGGAATCGAACCCGTCTCTCCAGCTTGGGAAGCTGGCGTTCTACCGATGAACTAATCCCGCGAGGAGCGGCGCTCATCATAGATGGCGCTCAGCCAGACGTGGACGAGCGCGTCGACGACCGCCTCCTGCGCCACGGCGGGGGCCTCGTCGGAGAAGGACGTCTGGAGGACGCGCTCGTTCATGCGCAGCAGGACGATGGCCAGGTCGCGGGCGGGGACGGTCTCCGGAGCGGCGCCGCGGGCCCTCTCGGACTCGATCGCCGCGGTCGCCTCGGCGACCCACGCCTCCATGATCCCCGACCACAGCTCGCGCACGGCCGGGCTCGAGACGCTGGCCTCGGCGCCGGCGAGGGTGACCGCGCGGTGGGCGCCGAAGCGGTCGAAGTAGGCGGCGATGACCTCGCGGATCGCGTCGCCCGGGTGCTCGCCGATCCGCTCGAGCGCGTCGCCCCGCGAGTCGCGCCCCTCGGCGACGATCCGGTCGAAGAGCGACAGCAGCACGGCTTCCTTCGACGCGAAGTAGAAGTAGAACGTGGGCCGCGAGATGCCCGCCCCGCGGGCGACGTCGTCGATCGAGATCTCGTGCCACGACCGCTCGCCGAGCAGCCGCTCGAACGTCTCGAGGATCGAGCGCTCGCGCTCGTCGCCGGAGAGCCGGGAGGTGCGGCGGCCGCGCGAGGGCGGGGTGCTCCGTGCGTGCGCCATCTCACGCATCACTTTACAACGCGTCGGGCATAATCAACACCGTGTCGACAGCGGCAGCACCTCGCGAGGGCGCGCGCTTCGAGCGCGACGAGGAGGGGCGCCTCGAGCACCTCGACGTCCTGATCGTCGGCGCCGGCCTCTCGGGCATCGGCGCGGCCCACCACCTCCAGGAGAAGCTCCCGCACAAGAGCTACGCGATCCTCGAGGCGCGCGACACCATCGGCGGCACCTGGGACCTCTTCCGCTACCCCGGCATCCGCTCGGACTCGGACATGCACACGCTGGGCTACCGCTTCCGCCCGTGGACGGAGGCAAAGGCGATCGCCGACGGCCCCTCGATCCTCGAGTACGTCAACGACACGGCCCGCGAGGGCGGCATCGACCGCCACATCCGCTTCCACCACAAGGTCACGGCGATGAGCTGGTCGAGCGAGGACGCGCGCTGGACCGTCACGGCCGAGCGCACCGACACCGGCGAGGCCGTCCGCCTCACCGCCTCCTTCGTCTTCTCGTGCACCGGCTACTACCGCTACGACGAGGGCTACACGCCCGAGCTCCCGGGGACCGAGCGGTTCAACGGCCGGATCGTCCACCCGCAGCACTGGCCCGAGGACCTCGACTACTCCGGCAAGCGCGTCGTCGTCATCGGCAGCGGCGCGACGGCCGTCACGCTCGTGCCGGCGATGGCCAAGGACGCCGCGCACGTCACGATGCTCCAGCGCTCGCCGAGCTACGTCGTCACGCTGCCGGGCGAGGACCCCGCCCACTCGGCGCTGAAGAGGTTCCTCCCCGCCCGGTTCGCCTATCCGATCGTGCGCTGGAAGAACGTCACGATGGCGACGCTCTTCTACCGCGCCAGCCGCCGCTGGCCGAAGTTCATGAGCCGCGTGATCCGCCGCGGCGTCGAGCGCCAGCTCCCGCCCGGCTTCGACGTCGACAAGCACTTCAAGCCGAGCTACGACCCGTGGGACCAGCGGATCTGCCTGGTCCCCGACGGCGACCTCTTCGTGGCCCTCGGCGACGGGAGCGCGTCGGTGGTCACCGCCCACATCGACACGTTCACCGAGACGGGCATCCGCCTGCGCTCCGGCGAGGAGCTCGAGGCCGACGTGGTCGTCACCGCCACCGGCCTGAACCTGCTGCCGCTCGGCGGCCTCGACTTCACGGTCGACGGCCGCAAGGTCGAGCTGCCCGAGACGATGGCCTACAAGGCGATGATGCTCAGCGACGTCCCGAACTACGCCTTCGCGATCGGCTACACGAACGCGTCATGGACGCTGAAGGCCGACCTGACGTCCGAGTACGTCTGCCGCCTGCTCAGGCACATGGACGACCGCGGCCTGCGCGTCGCCGTGCCGCACCGCGACCCGAGCGTCGAGGAGGAGCCCCTGCTCGACTTCACCTCCGGCTACGTCCTGCGCTCGCTCGACAAGTTCCCGAAGCAGGGCACGCGCGCCCCGTGGAAGGTCCACCAGAACTACCCGAAGGACGTCGTCTCGCTGCGCCACGGGCCCGTCACCGACGGCATGCGCTTCGCGGCCTAGAGCCGCCGCGTCACTACGCTGGGCGCCGTGCGGCGCACGTCCGTTCCCCTCGTCGTCCTCGTCTCGCTCGCGCTCGTCGCGCTGCTGGTCTACGGCGTGATCGGGGCGGGTGGCTCGACCACCCTCGACGACGCCGTCAAGGCCGACGAGCGGCCGCCGGCGCCCACCCGCACGCTGCCGGCGCTCGAAGGCGGCGAGGGCTCGATCGCCGACTGGAAGGGCAAGCCGCTGATCGTCAACTTCTGGGCCTCGTGGTGCGACCCGTGCGAGGCGGAGGCGCCGCTGCTCGAGCGCGCGCACGCGCGGCTGAAGGCGCGCGGCGGCGCCGTCCTCGGCGTCACGGTCTCGGACGCCAGCGACGACTCGAAGGCGTTCCTGCGCGACCACGGGCTGACCTTCCCCAGCCTCCGCGACGTCGACGGCGACCTGGCCGACGACTTCGAGACGAAGGGCGTGCCCGAGTCGTTCGCCGTCGACCGCGAGGGCAGGGTCGTCGCGATCTCGCGCGGCCAGGTGGACAAGGCGTTCGTCGACCACGCGCTGGAGATGGTCGGCGCGTGAGGCCGCTCGCCGCGGCGCTGGTCGCCGCGCTCCTCGCCGCCTCGCCCGCGGGCGCCGCCGAGCCGCGGACCACGCTCCCCGACGTCGAGGACGAGGTCATGTGCGTGACCTGCAACGTCCCGCTGAACATCGCCGACTCGCCCCAGGCCTCGCGCGAGCGCGCGTTCATCCAGCGGCTCGTCGACCGAGGGCTGACGAAGGAGCAGGTCAAGGACCGGCTCGTCGCCGAGTACGGCGAGGACGTGCTCGCGGTGCCCGAGGACGACGGGCTGGGGATCGCGGCCTACGCCGTCCCGATCGCCATCGTGCTCGCGATGATCGCCGCCGCCGCGATCTTCGTGCCGCGCTGGCGGCGCCCGCCGGGCACGCTCGCCGGCGCACCCGGGCCCGCGGTCTCCGACGCCGAGCTGCAGCGGCTCGACGACGACCTCGCCAAGTACGACTGAGCGATGGGCGGCGGGGTCGACACCACGGTCTTCGCGGCGTTCGCCGCGGGGTTCGTCTCGTTCATCTCGCCCTGCGTGCTCCCGCTCGTGCCCGGCTACCTGTCGGCCGTGTCCGGCGTGTCGGTCACCGACCTGCAGGAAGGCGAGCGGCGCACGGCGATCCTGCTGCCGGCCCTCGTGTTCTGCCTGGCGTTCACGACGGTCTTCGTCGCGCTCGGGATGGGCGCGACCGCGATCGGCTCGACGCTCAACGAGAACCGCCGGACGCTCGAGCAGGTCGCCGGCGCGCTGATCGTCCTCATGGGCGCGTTCTTCGTCCTGACGCCCTTCGTCACGCGCCTGAACCAGGAGTGGCATCCCCACGCGCTCATGGCGCGCGCGGGCGCGGGCGGGCCACTCGTGGCCGGCGCGGCGTTCGCCGTCGGCTGGACGCCGTGCATCGGCCCGACGCTCGCCGCGATCATCAACGCCGCGGCGGTGAAGGACACGGTCGCCGAGGGCGGCGCGCTGCTCGCCGTCTACAGCGGCGGGCTCGCCATCCCGTTCCTGGCCAGCGCGGTCGCGTTCCAGCGGGCGACGCGAGTCTTCCGCTGGCTGCGCGACCACTACACGATCATCACCGTGATCTCGGGCATCACGCTGATCGCGATGGGGATCCTCATCTTCAGCGGCGAGCTGGGCCGGCTGAACATCGAGGCCCAGCAGTTCCTCGAGAAGCTGGGCCTCGACGAGCTCTACAACGTCTAGTCCTGGTCGTCGCCGCTCGCGGGGCCGCCGACCTCGCGGTCGGTGCGCTCGCCGTCGCCGGCGGGGTGGCCCTCGGTCGACGTCGTGTGGGCCTTGCCGCCCGCGTCGACGTTGCCCTCGTCGCTCTCGACGTCCTTGCTCTGCGTCTCGTCGGTCATTCCTGATCCTCCTCGGCGGCCTCTCCGGGCGCACCGCTCGGTGGGGTGGTGTCGCCGCCGCTGACGTCCTCGTGCCCGGCCTCGTCGGGCGACGGGGTCACCGGCGCCTCGGACGGGGCGGACTCGTCTGTGCCCTTGGTCTCGTCCATGCCCCTCCCCTACCCACTCATCCGTGGTGGTAAGGCTCGCCCTTGAGGATCTTGTGCGCCCGGTAGAGCTGCTCGACCAGCACGACCCGCGCGAGCTGGTGCGGCAGCGTCATCTTCCCGAAGGACAGCCGCAGGTCGGCCGAGGGCAGGTCGACGCCGAACGCGCCGCCGATGACGAAGACGATGTCGCGGCCCTCGTGCCGGCGCTCCTCCAGCCACGCGGCGAACCCCTCGGAGGAGAGCTGCCGCCCGCCCTCGTCGAGCAGCACCACGAACGACCGCTCGGGGATGCGGCGGGCGACGTCGTCGTCCTCGCGCAGCTCGACGACCTCGACGCTCGCGTAGCGCGTGAGCATCTTCAGGTAGTGGTCGACGTCGTCGACGTAGGGCGGCCGCAGGCGACCGATGGCGAGGATCCTGACCTTCACGTACTGTCACAGCATGGCCGGAGATCCCGACGCCCCTGGCGGGCGGCACATCAACATCCACTTCTCGCCGGACCTCATGGCCGGCTCGTACTCGAACTTCGCGAACGTCAGCCACTCGGACTACGAGTTCACGATCACCTTCGCGCGGGTGGACCACGAGGTGGACGACGACGAGATGCCGGGCGTGGTGGTCAGCCGCATCAACCTGTCGGCCCGGTTCATGCGCGAGCTGATCGACGCGATGGAGGACAACTACGCGAAGTGGAGCACCCGCGAGGGGATCAAGAACCTCCCGGAGACGCGGGATCGCCCGCAGGACGACCTGCCCTAGCACAGCTTTCACGCCAGAAGCGGGCAACGAACCCGCACTTTGGTGAAGAACCTGAAAATGGCCGTTGCGATCCCCCCGCGCTGCGCGCAGAATGCGGGCTCGATGACGGGGTTGACGCTCAAGGAGAAGGTCGACGAGGCGCTCGGCGAGGGCGCCGACCTCCACGAGGTGGAGGAGCGCGTGATCGACCGCGCGCCGGTCGACCCCGACGCCCGCGACGCCCTGTGGCTCTACGCCTGGGGCGTGCTCGAGCGCGACGCGGACGACGCCTCGCGCTTCTCCCGCGCGCGCTGACGCGACGGCACCCGCAGTACCGTCGTCGGCCGTGCGCGTCGCCGTCGTCTCGGACATCCACGCCAACCGGCACGCCTTCGAGGCGGTCCTCGGCGACCTCCGTGACCGCGGAGCCGACGAGATCTGGTGCCTCGGCGACCTCGTCGGCTACGGCGGCGATCCCAACGCCTGCGTCGAGCTGGCCCGGGAGCACGCCGCCCTCTGCCTGGCCGGCAACCACGACCTGGCCGTCACCGGCGCGCTGGGGATCGAGGAGTTCTCGCGCGGCGCGGCGATCAGCGCGACGTGGACGCAGACGGTCATCGCCGACGAGAACCGGGTCTTCCTCGAGGGCCTCACGCCCGAGGGCGAGGACGCCGGCATCGGGCTCTACCACGGCAGCCCGCGCGACCCGGTCTGGGAGTACGTGCTGACCGTCCCGCTCGCCGAGCGCTGCCTCGACGCCGCCCCCCAGCGCGTCGCGCTCATCGGGCACTCGCACATCGCCCTGGCCTTCGCCCGCACCGCCCCGGGCGAGGAGACGCTGGCGGCCTCCGCCGCTCCCGGAACCCACGCGGACCTGCGCGAGGGCGAGTGGCTCATCAACCCCGGCTCGGTGGGCCAGCCGCGCGACGGCGATCCCCGCGCCGCCTGGCTGCTGCTCGACACGACGGACCAGCGCGCCGAGTGGCAGCGCACCGACTACGACATCGAGGGCGCCCAGAAGGCGATCCGCGCGGCAGGACTTCCGGATTCGTTGGCCGAACGCCTTGGGTACGGTCAATGAGCGTGCGCCGCATCCCACCCGTCCTGCTAGCGCTGGTCCTCGGTCTGCTGGCCGCTTTCGCCGTGGCCTGCGGCGACGGCGGCGACGAGAAGCTGCTCGGCCCGAACACCGCCGACAACATCCGCACGGCGCTGAACGACGTGCGCGACCGCATCGAGGAGGGCGAGTGCGGCGATCGCCTCGACCGCGATCTCGACCAGCTCGGCGAGGCCGTCAGGGCGGTGCCGAGCTCGGTCGACCGCGACCTGCGCCGCCGGCTCGGCGACGGGGTGCAGCACCTGCGCAACATCGCGCCGGGCGACTGCGCGGAGAACAAGCCCGAGACCACCGAGACCCAGCCCGAGACGACCGAGACGCTGCCGCCCGAGACGACCGAGACGCTCCCGCCGGCGACGACCGAAACGGTCCCGCCGCCGCCGACGACGACCCAGGAGCCGCCGCAGACCACGCCGGTGCCGCCCGAGACGACGCCCGACGAGCCCGTCCTGCCCGAGGACCCCACCGGCGGGACGCCCGGCGCCGGCGTGCCGCCCGGCCAGGCGAAGAAGGGCGACAAGGGATGAGCGCGCGCGAGCAAACCATCGCCGGCCGCTACGAGCTGGGCGAGCGGCTGGGCTTCGGCGGCATGTCGACGGTGCAGCTCGCCTTCGACCGGCGGCTCGAGCGCGAGGTCGCGGTCAAGCTGCTCGCCGAGCACCTCGTCGACGACCCGCAGTTCGTCTCGCGCTTCCGCCGCGAGGCGCTGGCCGCCGCGCAGCTCGTGCACCCGAACATCGTGCAGGTCTTCGACTTCGGCCTCGACGAGCCCACCGGCAGGCACTTCATCGTCATGGAGTACATCCGCGGCCACTCGGGCGCTGAGCTGCTGCGCGACCACGGGCGCCTCGACCTCCAGGAGGCCCTGTTCGTGGTCAACCAGGCGTGCCGCGGCCTCGAGCACGCGCACCGCAACGGCGTCGTCCACCGCGACGTCAAGCCTGGCAACCTGCTGCGCAGCGACGAGGGCGTCGTGAAGCTCGCCGACTTCGGCATCGCCAAGGCCACGAACGACAGCGTCTCGAAGATCACGCAGGTCGGGTCCGTGCTCGGCACCGCGGCCTACCTCTCGCCCGAGCAGGCCGCGGGCGAGGAGGCCACCGCGCGGTCGGACATCTACTCGCTCGGCGTCGTGACGTACCAGTTCCTCGCCGGCCGCCTGCCCTACGAGGCGCAGTCGCTCACCGAGCTGGCGCTCAAGCAGCAGCGCGAGGTGCCGCCCTCGCTCGACGAGCTCGACGGCTCGATCCCGCACGGTGTCGCGCAGGCCGTCGCCCGCGCGCTCGAGATCGACGCGGCGGACCGCTACGCGAGCGCCGACGAGCTGCGCGAGGCGCTGTCGGCCGGCGCGGCCGGCCACACCTTCGACGACGAGCCGACGGCCCGCACGTCCATCCTCGCCGACGACGAGGCGCTCGCCACCCGGCGCGCGCCGGTCGGCCCGTCGACCGAGCAGACCCGCCGCGCCCGCCGCCTCCAGCCGACGCCGGGCCCGCCGACGGCGCATCCGCCCGCGGCCGTGGGCACGGCCGCACCGGCGCGCCGGCCGGGCCGGGGCCGTCAGGTGCTCGCCACGGTGGTGATGCTCGCGCTCATCGTCGCCGCCGGCGTGGCGATCTACCTCGCGCTGACCTCGGGCGGCAACGAGGTCCAGCTCGTCAACGTCGAGCAGGACAGCGCGGCCGACACCATCGACCGGATGCTGGAGCTCGTCGAGTCCAACACCCGGTAGCGCGGCTGTGACTACTGGCCGCCCGCCGGCGCGGGCGCGCTTGGGACCTCGGGCTCGGGCTCCTCCCCCTCCCCCGGCCACTCGCCGGAGGCGGTGCGCAGCTGG
>DASVRH010000027.1:0-10715 GCA_036388715.1 Solirubrobacteraceae bacterium
CGACCAAGGTCGGCCTGCGGGCGCTCATGCGCGTCGCGCGCGTGGACCCGACGCGCATCGACGCCTCCGCACTGGGCTTTCGCCTCGCCCCGCGGATCAACGCCGCCGGACGCCTCCAGCGCGCCGACGCCGGCCTCGAGCTCGTGCTCACCGACGATCCCGAGCGCGCCCGCGAGGTCGCCGAGGAGCTCGACCGGATCAACCTCGACCGCCGGATGACCGAGCAGCGGATCCTCTTCGCGGCCGAGGCGCAGGTCGCCGAGCAGGGCGCCCAGCCGGCCTACGTGCTCGCCTCGGACGACTGGCATCCCGGTGTCGTCGGAATCGTGGCGAGCCGGATCGCCGAGCGCTACCACCGCCCGGCGGTGCTGATCGCGTGGGGGGAGGAGGGAGCGCAGAGCGGAACCGGCTCGGGGCGCAGCGTGCCCGGCTTCGACCTCCTCGCCGGCCTGAACGCCTGCGCCAACCACCTCAACCGCCACGGCGGGCACAAGGCCGCCGCCGGCCTCGAGATCGAGCGCGAGCGGCTCGACGCCTTCCGCGCCGCCTTCGAGGCCCACGCCGAGGAACACCTCACGGAGGATCTGCTCCACCCGACCGAGCGCGTCGACGCCGTCGTCGCCGGCGACGAGCTCGGCCTCGACCTCGCCGAGGAGCTCGACCTCCTCGCTCCCTTCGGCCAGGGCAACCCGTCGGTCAAGCTGCTCGTCCCCGCCGCCACGCTCACCAACCCGCGCCCGATGGGCGAGAACCGGCACGTCCGCTTCACCGTCGAGTCCGGCGGCCGCCGCGCGCAGGCCGTCGCGTTCGGGACGGCCGGCAAGATCCCGTGCGACGCCGAGGGCCCCGTCGACGCCACCTTCTGCCTCGAGGTCAACGAGTGGAACGGGACGATCGAGCCGCGGCTCGTCCTCCGGCACGCCAAGCCCGCCGAGCCGGCGCCGATCGCCGTCGTCGGCGAGCCCGCGGACTGGCGCGAGGCCGCCCGCGCCGAGGCGGCGACGCCGCTCATCCCCGGCTGGCCGCGGGACGTCCGCGACCGCCGCGGCGGCGGCATCGCCGGCGTCGTCGCGTCGCTGGTCGCCAGCGGCGAGCGGATCCTCGTCGTCGCCGCCGACGCGCCCCGGCGCAGGCGCCACCTCGAGGCCCGCCTCGGCGGCTTCGACCTCACCGACCACCGGGCGCTCGAGCGCGACCCGCACCTGGCCGCCGGCTACGACCACCTGGTCGTCCTCGACCCGCCGCCGTACGACGGCCTCGCCGCCGCGCCCGGCCCGGTCGTTCACCTCGTCTACGGCGAGGCCGAGCGCGAGTACGCGGCGCAGGCGCACGAGCACCACTACGGCCTCGAGGCAATGACCCGCGCCGTCTTCCGCGCGCTGAAGGAAGGGGAGGGGCTCGAGCGGCTCGACCCGCCCGTCGCCGCCCGCGCGCTCACCGTCCTCGAGGAGCTCGGCCTGATCGACGGACTTTCCGTTCATCCGGCGCCGCCGCGCACGCGCCTGGAGGCGTCGCCCGCCTATCGGGCATATACCCTGAGGCTCGAGGACGGAAGGCGATGGCTCAGCAGCCAACCAACGGCAACGGAAGCGACGGCAACGGCGGCGGCGTGACGACGCGGCGCAAGCCCGTCGACCGTCTCGAGCATCCCGAGCAGCACGCCGACAAGGTCGGCAGCCCGATCTTCACCGACCTCGAGCGCAGCCTGCTCGGCGACATCTTCGCGATCGTCGAGGAGCACGCCGAGGACTCCGTCGTCCAGATCGACCGCGAGCGTGTCGAGCAGGCCTTCCTCTTCGCCTGCGAGCACCACGCCGACCAGCGCCGCAAGTCGGGCGAGGACTTCATCGTCCATCCGGTCGGCGTCGCGAAGATCTGCGCGGGCCTCAGGCTCGACACCGAGACGCTCTGCGCCGCGCTCCTGCACGACACCGTCGAGGACACGAGCGCCACGCTCGACGAGGTCCGCGAGACGTTCGGGGAGGAGATCGCCAACCTCGTCGACGGCGTCACCAAGCTCACCGGCATCACGTTCCAGTCGCGCGACGAGGCGCAGGCCGAGAACTACCGGAAGATGATGGTCGCGATGGCCTCGGACATCCGGGTCATCCTCATCAAGCTCGCCGACCGCCTGCACAACATGCGCACGCTCCAGGCGATGCCGAAGAACAAGCAGATCGACAAGGCGAAGGAGACGCTCGAGATCTTCGCCCCGATCGCGCACCGGCTCGGCATCCACGCGATCAAGTGGGAGCTCGAGGACCTCGCGTTCCAGACGCTCCACCCGCGCAAGTACACGGAGATCAAGGGCCTCGTCAGCCAGCAGCGCGACGACCGCGAGCAGTACGTCGACAAGGCCGGCGCGTACCTGCGCCGCGAGCTCGAGGCGCTCGGCATCGAGGCCGAGATCTCAGGCCGCGCGAAGCACTTCTACTCCATCTACTCGAAGATGACCAAGAAGGGCCGCGAGTTCAACGAGATCTACGACCTCACGGCCATGCGGGTCATCGTCGGCTCGGTGAAGGACTGCTACGGCGCGGTCGGCGTCATCCACTCGTTGTGGAAGCCGCTGCCCGGCCGGTTCAAGGACTTCATCGCGATGCCCAAGTTCAACATGTACCAGTCGCTGCACACGACGGTGATCGGGCCCGAGGGACTGCCGCTGGAGATCCAGATCCGCACGCGCGAGATGCACGACATGGCCGAGTTCGGCGTCGCCGCGCACTGGATCTACAAGCAGGGCAGGGGCCCGTCGCCGGCCGCCTCCGACGGCGACGCGAAGCTGCGCTGGCTGCGCCAGATGATGGACTGGCAGCAGGAGCTCCGCGACCCGACGGAGTTCATGGAGAACCTGAAGGTCGACCTCTTCGAGGACGAGGTCTACGTCTTCACCCCGAAGGGCGAGGTCAAGTCGCTCGCCGCGGGCGCCACGCCGCTCGACTTCGCGTACGAGGTCCACACCGAGATCGGCCATCGCTGCGTCGGCGCGCGCGTCAACGGCAAGACCGTCCCGCTGCGCTACGAGCTGCAGTCCGGCGACATCGTCGAGATCATGACCTCGAACAAGGAGCGCGGCCCGTCGCGCGACTGGATCTCGATGGTCAAGACGACGCGGGCGCGCAACAAGATCCGGCAGTGGTTCAAGGCCGAGTCGCGCGAGGACACCGAGCACACCGGCCGCGTCCTGCTCCAGGAGCACCTGCACAAGCGCGGCCTGCCCGCCCAGAAGATCTCCGGCTCGCCGCTGTTGGCCGACGTCATCCGCGAGATGGGCTTCCGCAAGGCCGACGACTTCTACATCGCGCTCGGCGGGGCGAAGATCTCGCCGAAGGTCGTCGTCAACAAGGTGCTCCAGCGGCTGAAGGAGGGCGAGGCCGCCGAGGGCGAGCGCACGACGGTCGAGGACCTCGTCTCCACCCGCCGCGACCGCCGCCAGCCGACGCGTACCGCCAACCAGTACGGCATCCGCGTCGAGGGCGTCGACGACGTCATGCTGCGGATGGCCAAGTGCTGCCACCCGGTGCCGGGCGACCCGATCGCCGGCTACATCTCGCTCGGCCGCGGGATCACCATCCACCGCGACGACTGCCCGAACGTCGGCGTGCTCAAGAAGGACCCGGAGCGCTTCGTCCCGGTGTCGTGGGAGGGCGACCACGAGACGGCCTTCAAGGTCGAGGTCGAGGTCGACGCCTACGACCGCACCCGCCTGCTCGAGGAGCTGTCGCGCACGTTCGCCGAGGCGGGCATCAACATCGTCGAGGCGCGCTGCGTCGTCTCGCCGCCGATGGTCAAGAACCGGTTCGTCGTAGAGGTGGCCGACACGCAGACGCTGCGCAACACGATCACGCGCCTGCGCAACATCGACTCGGTCTTCGACGCCTACCGCGTCACGCCGACCGGCTAGCCCTAAGGGGGTGCCCCCGAAAAGAAAGGGGATTCCCCCCATGTGCCCGGGGCTCCGGAGCGGGAAGGTACGACCATGTCGACCAGCTCCCACAGCCCCCTCATCTACGTGGACTGCGACATCCCCGACGGCATGACGCTCGTCGAGTGGCGCGCCGACACGGTCCGCGCCGAGCGCCGTTCCCGCCAGGAGGTCAGCGAGGCCCGCTCCCAGGCCCGCCGCGCCGCCCTCAAGCGCCGCCTCCCGCGCCTCGGCTTGCCCCGGCCTACGTACCGGCCGCGCTTCGCCTAGAGCGACGCCGTCCCAGAGCCCCGCGCCGGTGAGCCGCCCCAGGCGGAGCCGGCGCGGGGCGGAGGGTCGCGGTGCGGCGTCAGCCGGTCCGCGTCGCCGGCTCGGGCACCATCGCGCCCGCCGGCTCGGCGACCCTCGCCGCGGCGGGCAGCAGCCCGCCGGCCCGCAGCAGGTCGACGCTGAACACGCCGACCTCCCAGCCGACGACGCCGCCGACGAGGACGTCGATCGGGAAGTGCGCGCCGAAGGTGATGCGCGTGATCGCCACGGCGGCGAGGTAGCCGATCAGCGGCCACTTGAGTCTCGGCGCGAGCTTGGTCAGCGCCGCGACCATGGCCGCGGTCACCATCAGGTGCCCGCTCGGATACGACGGGATGTGGGCCCAGCTGCGGCCGTCGATCAGGTTGGCCTCGGGCCCGATGGCCTCCTCGGGGCGCGGCCGGTCGAAGAGGACCTGGCCGATCTCGAGGACCGCGTCCGACGCGAAGGCGGCGAAGACGAGGGCGAGCGCGGCGCCGAAGACGAACCGGGCCCGCTTCATCGTCAGCCCGACGAGCGCGGCGAGCAGGACGAGCAGCGCGTAGTTGCGGCTGTGCGGGTCGAGCGCCTGGTAGATCCAGTCCGGGCCGTGGCCGAGCGACTGGATCTCACGGAACACGCGCTCGTCGCTGCCCTGGAGCGTCGGCAGCGCGAGGCCGATCGCGATGATGGCGGCGATGCCGAGGGTGAGGCGCGGCGCCCAGGCCGCGACCACGCCGCGCAGCGCGGAGCGGTGGGGGAGGGGCTCCAGCCGCGGGCGGCGGCGCACCCCGGCGCCCTCGGCCCGGCTCAGCGGGATCGCGGCGACGACCGCGGCGGCGCCCATCCCGAGCAGCGCCCGGTACGAGCCGGTCAGCGCGATGAGCCCGCCGGCGCTCGGCAGCGCCGCGGTCAGCGCGATCGCGCGGCCGCTGAAGAACGCGCCCGAGAACGCCCCTTCCTCGCCGCGCGGGATGAAGCGCGCGAAGTAGGGGAACCCGAGCGCGGTCACCACGCCCGCCCCGACGCCGGCCAGCGCGAACGGCGCGGCAGCGACGGCCAGGGAGGAGGCCGGCAGCGCGAGCAGCAGGCCGGCGCCGAGGGCGAGCGTGCCGAGATGGAGAGCGGGGCGGACGCGCTCGGCCGGCAGCCGGGCCGCGGCGATCATCCCCGCGCCGGTGAGGAGCCCGAAGGCGGCGAGTACGAGGCCCGCGGTCGCCGCGCCGAGGCCCAGGACCTCGTCCGCGTAGAGGATCATGAACGGCGGCAGCGCGACGTAGGCGAAGACCCAGAGGATCTGCGCGCCGAGCACCTCGCGGGCGCCGGGCGTCCGCGCGACGCGGGCGAGGTCGCGCCCGAAGGCGCGCAGCGCCGCGCCCCCGCTCGGCGCGCTCGCGGCGCTGCCCGATGCGGCGTCGGAAGCAGTCCCCTTCGCGGCGCTCCGCGAGCGCACGACGTTGAGGCTGAGCGTCGGGATCGCGAGCGCGAGGACCGCCACGCCGGCGACGGCGAAGAGCAGGGCCGGGTTCGACTCGACGAGCGCGCCGCCCATCACCGTGCCGACGAGGGCGCCGAGCAGCAGCGCGATCTCCTGCGCGCCGGTCGCGCGCGGGCGTCGCTCGTCCTCGAAGCGCTCGGCCACGAGCGCGCGGTGCGCCGTCGTCGCCGCGTTGAGGCCGATGTAGACCGCGGCCGCCGCGAGCGTGAGCGCGAAGTACGAGCTCGCGTTCCCGAGCGCGATCGCCGCGAGCCCTCCGCCGGCCACGATCGATCCGCCGAGGATGAACGGCGCGCGGGTGCCGCGCCGGTCGCTCCACCAGCCGGCGACGAGCGGCACGAAGAAGCCGGCCGCCGCGTTGACGAGCATGACCGCCCCGATGACCGCCGGGTTGTCGTCGATCTCGTCGAGCAGGACGGGGACGTACGACGTGGTCAGCGCGCGCGCGAGGCCGAGGCCGACGGCGACGGCCGAGAACGCGGCGAGGAAGCGGATCGCGCCCCTCACGGCCGCACCACCCGCAGGAAGCCGGGAAGCGCGCTGACCGTCGCGGTCGTCACGCCGAGCGGCTCGGCGTCGGCCACCAGCGGCACGTCGAGGTCGATCGTGGCCGAGGCGCCGCGGTACCAGTCGACGCCGGGGCGGTCGAGGTGGCGCCCGCCGTGCGCGGCGCGCATCAGCGACAGCGTCTCGCGCCGCGTCCGCGCGCGCAGGACGATCGCCTCGAGCAGCCCGTCGTCGACCTTGGCGATGGGGTCGACGCGGAACCCGTACGCGAACAGCGGCGCGTTGGAGAGGAAGATCTGGGCGACGGGCTCGTCCTCGACGAGGTGCCCGTCGACGCTGAGCCGGACTTCGACCGGCGCGAAGTGGCGGAAGGCCCGCGCGAACGCGCCCGCGCCGGAGGCGAGGTTGCCGGAGTTCTCGCCCTCGTAGAGCGCGCGCGCCGAGGCGTGGAAGCCGGCGCTGACGCCCTCGACCGCCACGAGCGACCGCTCCGGCGTGCGCACGGCGAGGGCGTCGAACGGCTTGGCCTCGCCGCGGACGGCGAGCCGGATCGCCGGGCGCCACTGGGTCGGAATGCCGAGCGCGTTGGCGAGGTTGTTCGCCCGGCCGGCGGGGAGGAGGGCGATCTCGGGCAGCGCGGCGGCGCGGGCGAAGCGACCGGCGCCCGGCACGCCGAGCAGGTTGGCGACGGCGTGCAGCGACCCGTCGCCGCCCGCGAGCAGCGCGCGGCGGCCCTGCGCCCGCTCGAGCGCGGCCGCGAGCTCGGACGGCGACGACGTGATCGTCCCGCGCGCCCGCGCGCCCGTCTCCTCGAGCAGCGCGACGATCTTCGCGAGCGCCTTGACCGGGTCGCCGAGCCCGCTCGCGTGGGCGTTCACGATCGCGTCGACGTGACGCGGCGGCACGGCGGCGTGGGGGCGCGTGCGCGGCTCGACTCGGGCCCTCCGTCCCAGCCTCAGTCGCGTCCGCTCCGTCATCCCTGATTCCCTTCACTCCGGCCTGACGAACGACCGTACTCCGGTTCAAAGCCTGGAATCAAGCGGTCGTTGTACATGCAACAACTGTACGCCCGACGCGCCAGGTGCGCAATACCGGGAAGTGGGGATGTCGGCCGCAAGTTCCTCGGGTACCTGTCGTTTACAGGGGTACGCGATCCGCGCGGGAGCGGACGCCCTTCTTACGCATCGAAATGGATTTCCTGCACCAGCTGCTCCAGCTCGACCATGCCGCGATCGAGCAGACGACCGCCCTGCGGTGGGCGCCGGCGACGGCCTTCTTCGCCCTCGCGTCGGCCGCGTGGGTCAAGGGCCCGCTCTTCGTCGTCATGGCGTTCCTGCGCGACGTCAAGAACCGGGCGATGCTGCTGCCGACCGGGTTCGCCGTCCTCGTCTCGCTGGTGCTCGCCGACCTGGCGTCGAGCGGGCTGAAGGAGGCCGTCGACCGGCCGCGCCCGCCGCGGGCCGACCCGAGCTTCGAGGCCGCCGTGCCGCTCGCGCCGTCGCCGAGCTTCCCGTCCGGCCACGCGACGACGACCTTCGCCTGCGCCGTCGCCATCGCGGTGCTCGTGCCGAAGCTGCGCTGGCCCGCGCTGACCGTCGCCGCCACCGTCGGCGTCGCCCGCGTCTACCTCGGCGTGCACTACACGCTCGACGTCCTCGCGGGCGCGGCGCTGGGCAGCCTCATCGGCCTGGCGGTGGCCCTGCTCGTCAAGCGGGCCCGTAGGCTGCGCGGCGCCGCATGCGCGCCGCTCTCCTCGCAGCCCTCCTGACGCTCCTCCTCGCGGGATCCGCCCAGGCCGCCTTCCCGCCGCTCTCCGTCGAGCGCGGCGACGACGCCGCGATCGTCGACGACCAGGGCCGCCAGGTCCTCCTGCGCGGGCTCAACGTCAACCAGCTTGGCGACTACTACCAGGCCGACCCCGCGCTGCCGACGACCATCCCGCTGGCCGAGCGCGACTTCGAGGAGATCGCGGCGCTCGGCTTCAACGTCGTCCGGCTCGTCATGAGCTGGAGCGCGTTCCAGCCCGAGCGCGGCGCGTTCGACCAGGCGTACGTCGCCCGCGTGCGCGAGGCGGTGCGGTGGGCGGCGGCGCACGACCTCTACGTCGTGCTCGACATGCACCAGGACGCGTGGGGCAAGCACATCGCCACCCCTCCCGGCTATGCGTGCGAGCCCGGGCTCGGGCCGGCCGTCGGCTGGGACGGCGCGCCGGAGTGGGCCACCTTCACCGACGGCATGACGACCTGCCGGGCGAACGAGACGCGCGAGCTGAGCGCCGCCGTCGCCAACGCCGCCGAGGCGTTCTACGCCGACCGCGAGGGCATCCAGTCCGAGCTCGTCGCCACCTGGGGCCGCATCGCCGCGGCGTTCGCCGACGAGCCGAACGTCGTCGGCTACGACCTGGTCAACGAGCCGCACCCCGGCTTCCGCGTCGGCGTCAACCAGGGCGCGCCGCTCGGCGAGTACTACGCCCGCGCGATCGCCGCGATCCGCGAGGGCGAGGGCGGGCGCCCGCCGCGGATCGCCTTTGTCGAGCCCAGCGTCCTGTGGAGCGGGTTCGGCCAGGACGTGACCCCGCCGCCCGGCTTCACGACCGACCCGCACATCGTCTTCGCCCCGCACCTCTACTCGGAGTCGATCAGCGTCGACCAGGGCGCGACGTCGATCGAGCAGGGCTTCGACAACGCCGAGCGCGTGGCCGAGTCCTACGACGCGCCGTTGTGGAGCGGGGAATGGGGCTGGTTCGGCGAGCCCGAGGACAGCCGCGCGCGCCTCGAGCGCTACATCGCCCAGGAGGACGCGCGGCGGATGGGCGGCGCGTGGTGGGTGTGGAAGCAGGCCTGCGGCGATCCGCACGTCGTCGGCTACCCGGGCGCCTCCGGAAGCCTCAACCCGGCCGAGTGCCCGAGCGGCCGGCCCCTCGGTCTCGTCACCGGCTACACCGACCTGCTGCGCCGCGCCTACCCCCGGTTCGCGCCCGGCCGCCTCACCGCCCTGCGCTCGGACTGGAAGAGCGGCGAGTGGGCGGTCGCCGGGCGAGCGGCCTCGGAGGGTTCCTGCCGCCTCGAGGTCTGGGTCCCCGGCCGCTACCCCGATCTGTCTTCGGAGGGCGTCGCCGAGATCCGCGTGGAGGAGAGGCCCGGGGGCTGGCTCGTCACCGGCTGCGCGCTCGGCGACTACGCGCTGCGCGGGGCGCCTGGCGAGGTGCCGGCGGCAGCGGAGGAGACGCCCGCCGCGCCGTGCCGCTCGCGCCGCCGCATCGTCATCAACGCCCGCGCCCGCGTCCGCCGCGCGCGGACCCGCGGAGTCCGCCCGCGGGCGATCCGCATCCGCGGCCGCCGCGTGGTCGTCGACCTGCGCGGCTCGCGCAAGGGGCGGATCGTCGTGACGCTGAAGCTCCGCGGCGGCCGTACCGACCGCCGCGTGTACACCACCTGCCGCCCCAACCCGCGACGGCCCTGATCCTTCTTTTTCCGGCGCGTCGCGCCCGCCCGCTGTAGTGTCGTCTGATGGCACGGACGCTTCCTCGCCGCGCGGTCGCCGGCCTGCTCGCGGCCTCTCTCCTGCTCGTCGTCTCCGCTCCCGCCCACGCCGAGGTCGTCAGCATCCGGCCGGAGATCCAGCCCTTCGGGTCGATCGGCGTCTACGACGGCGGGCTCACCCCGGTCCAGGTCTCGGAGACGTTCAGGAGCTCGGCCGGGACGGATCCGACGCCGGCGACGATCGTGAGCCTCACGTTCACCGGGCCCGACGCGGCCGCGTTCTCGAACGTCGGCACCAGCTGCAAGCCGGGCAACTCCGTTTCGGGCGGGTGCGTCATGAACCTGCTCTTCAACCCGACGCACGCCGGGCTCCACCAGGCGACGCTGACCATCAACCACACCGGCGAGAACGGCCCGATCACCCGGTCGCTCACGGGCACCGGCCTCCTCGACCCGCCGAACATCGAGGGCGGCCCGCTCGACTTCGGCCCGGTGCTCACCGGCACGACGAAGCGTTCGGTCGTCTTCCTCCAGCGCGCGCTCAAGACGGCGCCGCTGACGATCGCGTCGATGACGATCGTCGGGCCGAACGCAGCCGAGTTCTTCTTCGGCGAGCGAACCGCGGACTGCGAGGTCGGGACGGTCGTCTCGCGCCACGTCGAGGGCGGGTTCGGGGAACCGGGGGAGCGCTGCTTCAAGGAGGTCGTGTTCAACCCGGCGACGCGCGGGGTCAAGGACGCCTCGGTTCGCATCACGTTCCAGGGAACCGACTACGTCAAGACCGTCCCGCTCGTCGCCGAGGGCCTCGCGGAAGCGCAGCTCGGCGCGCCCGCGTCGGTCGACTTCGGGGCGCTCGAGGTCGGTCGCATGACCGCGCGCCCGCTCGTCCTCACGAACGTGGGCGACCGGCCGCTCACCATCGGCTCGTTGGTCTTCGCGGGGGCTCTCGACTTCTTCGCCGCGCCGGACGGCTGCACCGGCGCCGCGCTCGCACCCGGCTCGTCGTGCACCGTCG
>DASVRH010000028.1:0-6613 GCA_036388715.1 Solirubrobacteraceae bacterium
GCGGCGAAGAACGCGAGCTGGTAGCCGGCGACGCCGACCGCGGCGCCGGCGAGGGCGAGAAGGGGCCAAGGGCGCGCCGCGCCGCCCACACCGCGCGCCTCGCCGCCGCGCCCGCGCCGCCCCTCCGCGCCCGCACCGCGCGCCTCTGCGCCACCCTCCGCGGCCCTCCCGCGCCACCTCTCGACGCCCCACGCGGCCAGGGCGAGGAGGGCGGCTCCGACCGCGACCCTCGCGGCGCCCACCTCGATCGGCGAGCCCTCGGGGCCGAGGGCCTGGGCGGTGCCGGTGGTGCCGAAGAGGACGGCGGCGAAGAGGACGAGCACTCTGGGCATGCGCGGATTGTTCCACAATTCAACCGCCGTTGGCAAGCCGCAGGCGATGGATGCCGACCTTCGCCGCCTCGCGCGAGCCGCTGCCGGCCACCTCGAAGCGGGCGGCCGCGCCCTCGAGGAACTCGCCGAGCGGCGGTCGGTTGGGGTCGGCGAGCCAGACCTCCCCGCCCAGCCGCGGCAGCAGGTCGAGCAGCACCGGGAGGTGGCGGCGCTCGTACAGCACGTCGGCGGCGAGCACGAGATCCCACGGCGCGTCGCGCAGCACGCGCTCCGGCCTCCCCCAGTCGCACTCCGCGACCTCGATCACGGCGTCGTTGCGCTCCGCGTTCTCGCGCGCGAGTGAGAGCGCCTCCGCCGACCAGTCCGTCGCGAGCACCCGCCCGCCGGCCAGCGCCGCCGCGATGCTCGGCAGCGCCAGCCCGCCGCAGCCCAGCTCGAGCACCCGCCGCCCGCGCAGCGAGCGCTCCGAGACCATCCGCGCCAGCGCGACCCCGCTCGGCCACAGCTCCGCCCAATACGGCAGGCGCTCGTCGCGCTCGAACTGCTCCTCGTCGATCAGCGCCTCCGAGTCGCGCGGGCGCAGCACGCAGAGCTCGCGGTCGCGCAGCGGGACGATCTCCTCCACGAGGTCCATCCTGCGCAAAGCTACGAGGCGTGAGCCTCGCGTACGTCTTCTGGCACTGGCCCGCCGCGAACGCCGACCGCGACGCGTACGAGGCCGTGGCCCGGCGCTTCCACGCGGCGCTCGGGCGCCCCGGCACGGCGACCTTCCGCCTCGGCAGGGCGCCCTTCGACAGCGGCGAGCCGCCCTACGAGGACTGGTACCCCGTCGCCGACTGGGCAGCGGTCGGCGAGCTCAACGACTACGCCGTGACGGGCGACCGCAAGCCGCCGCACGACGAGATCGCCGACGCCTCGCGCAAGGGCGCCGGCGCGATCTTCCGCAGGCTCGGCGACGGCCCGCCGCTGCACGAGGTCCGCTTCGCCGCGTGGACGCCGGCCCGGCCCGAGCGGCTCGAGAACGTCTGGCAGCGTCAGCTCGTCCTCGGCCCGGCGCCGGAGTACGCGGTGCTCGCCGCCTCCCCCGTCGACGTGCCGGAGGGCGCCATCCTCACCGCGCCCGTCCTCATCGCCCGCTCCTGAGCCCGCGTCCGCAGCCGCCGCTCCTCGCGCACCGCGACTCCCGCGCCGACGAGCATCACGAGCGCCATGGTGTAGAGGCCGAGGAGGAGGACGGCGAGCAGCAGGAACAGCCGCACGGCCGCGAAGCCCGCCGCGGCGTCGAAGTACAGGCCGATCAGCCACGGGATCGCCTGCAGCGCGATGCCCGCCGGCACCGCGCCCACGAACGACGCGCGCCACATCATGCGCGACAGCGGCGCGTAGCGATAGACGGCCGCGAACACGACGATCGAGCCGAGCGTGTTGAAGAGCAGCGAGACCGCGGTCCCGCCGAGCGATATCCGCCGCAGGACGTCGCCGATCACCGGCGCGCCGGCCGCCGCGAACACGAACGCGACTGCGACGAGCGCACCGAGCCCGACGTTGCGCACCCGCCCGGTGAACACGTTGTGGCGCCGCGTGCCCAGCATCCGCGACTCGCAGCGCTCGATCACGCCGATCGCCCCGGACGACGTCCACAGCATCGCCGCGACGGCGAGCGCGAGCAGCCACGGCGAGTTGTCGCGCGTGCCGGTGACGAGGTTCGCCACGTCGTTGTGGACCGCGTCGGGCAGGAACCGGTTGAGCTGCGACGCCACCTCGAGCGCGCTGAGGAAGTCCTCCAGCAGCAGCGCCTCCAGCGCCGCGACGCCGAGCGCGAAGGGCGCGAGCGAGAGCAGGAGGTAGTAGGTCAGCGCGGGGACGTCGTCCGCGATGCCCTGGCCCCAGTAGAAGTCGAAGACCCGCCGGCCCAAGCCGCGCATTGCCAATAGCTTCCCGCTAGCGCTGGACGGCGAACCGCAGCGCGTGGATCTGGGCCTGCCCGTAGGACCCCGTCTGGACCGGTCCGGCGGCGGTCGCACGGTCGCCGATCCCCGGGTCGCGCCGCGGCCGCAGCCCCGGGCGGACGTCGACGGCGGTCACGCCGGGCAGCGAGATCCCGCCGTCGGCGACGACGACGTGCAGGTCCCCGTCGCCGTCGGGATCGACCGCCTCGACGTAGACGATCCGGCCCGTCACGGAGCGGCAGCCCGCGACGCCGGCGGGGCAGCGGGCGGGGCGCAGGCCCGCGCGGCGCGGCTTCTCACGGCGCGGCTCGTCGCCCCGCGGCGCCGCGTCGCGCGGCTCCCCCGAGCGCCGCTCCTCCCCGGTGAGCGGCGCGTCGGCCTTGTCGCGCGCGAAGAGCACGAGCGCGCCGGCCGCGACGACGGCGACCGCGAGCACCACCTTGAACATCGCCTAGGCCGCCGCGGCGGAGACCCGCGCGGTGGCCTCGAGCACGGTCCGCGCGACGAGCTGGGGGTCGTCCCACATGGGGACGTGCCCGAGCCCCGGCAGCTCGACCAGCTCGGTGTGCGGCGGGAGGATGCGCTTCAGCGGCTCCCAGTAGCGCGGGTAGGTGAGGATCCGGTCGGCCGTCCCCCACGCGACGCGCACCGGGACGTCGATGGAGGTGAAGTCGGTCGGGGGCCCGTCGCGGTCGACGGCGTCGATGAGCGGCCCGACGATCTCGCACGCGGCGGCGCCCCGGATCGTCGCGAGGGCCGCGGCGGGCGGCATCCGCTCCGGGTGCGCGAGGAGGTCGCGCATGGCGAGCTTCCGCAGCCCGGGGCGGCTGGAGAGAGGCTCGGCGAACCGCCCGCCGACCTTCAGCGCCCGCTCGAACCGGCGGAACAGCCGGCCCACGCGCTCCTGCTCGGGAGAGCCGGCGGCCCACCCGCCCGCGGGGGACAGACCCACGACGCTCCTGGCCCGCCCGCGCTTGGCCAGCTCGAGCGCCATCCACCCGCCGAGCGAGTTGCCGACGAGGTGCGCGGTCTCGAGGCCGGCGCGGTCGAGGTCGCGCTCCAGCGCGTCGGCGAGCGTCGCGATCGACGGGTCGTCGATCGGCTCGCCCTCGAAGTGCCCGGCGAGCGTGACCACGAGGACGTCGTGACGCGACTCGACCAGCGGGACGATCGGGTCCCACAGTCGCGCGGACCCGGTGAACCCGTGGATGAGCACGAGCGGCTCGCCGGTCATCGCCGTCCAACGTACAGCGTCTGCTGGCCCGTGCCGACCGGTCCGCGCTCGTCGTGCAGCGTCGAGACGGACAGGCCGACGCCGCCGGGCTCCACGATCGTCCGCGCGTCGAGGGCGACCCACTCGCCCTGCGGCGGGCGGTGCAGCTGGACCGTCACGTCGGTGTTGATGAACAGCCAGTCGTTCCAGTCGAGGACCTGGCTGACGCCGTTGCCGAAGTCCGCGGCCGCGGCCGCCGTCTGGGCGCCGCTCACCGGCTCGCCCTCGACGATGGGATGCCGCAGCCGGAACCACACCGTCGCGGGCCCGCGCGACCAGTCCCCCTCGACCCAGCGCATCTCCATCCCCGTGCGATGGAAGCCCTCGTCGGCGTGCTCGTCCCACCAGCGCTCCTCGCGCCCGTCGCCCGGCCCACTGCGGAGCGCCGAGCCGGCGGTGCCGGGCGGGACGCCGTCGAGCTCCTGGCGATGCAGGAACACCGCCCGGCCCCGCGCGACCTCGCGCCCGTCCTCGAGCGTGGCGACGGACCGGGCGAGCTGCATCCTCCGCCCCGGCCGCCACACCTCGGCCTCCACGCGCAGCGGCGCCAGCGGCACCGTCCCCAGGAACTCGACGGTGAGGCGCGCGAGCTGGAAGCCGGGGACCAGGGCCTCCATCGCGCCCGTCATCAGTGCGGCCGGCGCGCCGCCGTGCTGCTGGCTCGGGTCCCACGGCCCGCGGGCGTGGCCGGTCGGCACGAACAGGTCGCCCTCGCGCGTGAAGATGGCGTCGGCGCTCACCCGCGCAGCTCCGTGCGCACGACGAGCTTCAGCCCCGACCACGTCTCGTCGACGGCAGCGACCTTCACGTCGACGAGCCCGAGCGGCAGAGCGTCCTCGCGGATCGTGTCCTCGGTGATGTCGGTGGCGACGCCCGAGCTCTTCTTCGGCCACGAGACCCACGCCGCCCCCGCGGGGAACACCGCGTCCTTCAGCTTCGGCAGCCGCGCGCGCAGCTCGGCCCGCGACGTCGCGAACTGCACCAGGACGTCGAGTTCGCCCGACAGCCGCCGGGACACGCGCACGCCGTCCGGAAGCTCCCCGAGCAGGTCGTCGAAGTGCTCGGGAGCGGCGAGCCACGCGACGCGATGCCCCTCCTTGACGCCGAGCTTCTTCGGCAGCGGCGTCCCCGAGTAGCCGGCGGCGCTCACGCCTCGACGCGCTCGCCCAGCTCGGCGATGACCTTCGAGAGCTGGCCGCCCTGCCAGGCCAGCGGCGACGAGCCCTCGTCCTCGGTGCGCAGCTCGGCGTTCGGGATGCGCTCGGCGTACTCCTCGCCGACGGCGAACGGGTGGCCGGGATCGGCGTCGTCGCGGGAGGCCACGACGATGGTCGGCGCCTCGATCCGCGCGAGCGCGTCGAGCGACTCGAACGGCTGCGAGCGCGGGACGCAGCGCAGCGCGTCGGCCACCGCGTCGGGGTGCTCGTGGCGCTCGAGGCGCTGCCTCACGACCTTCAGCACCGTCTCGCGGTAGCGCTCGTCGAGGTGCTCGGCCTCGCCGTAGGCCGCGACGAACCCGTCGACCCTGTCGGAGCGCAGCGCCTCGCTCAGCTTGTCCCAGCGCTCGAGGCCGGGCGGGTGGTCCGGGTGGAACGCCGGCGTGACGAGCACGAGGCCGGCCACGAGGTCGGGCTCCTCGAGCGCGAGGCGGATCGCGGTGTGCGCGCCCATCGACGCGCCGGCGAACACCGCCCGCTCGATCCCGAGCGAGTCGAGGACGTCGATCAGGTCGGCGGTCAGGCACTCGTAGCCGTAGGCGTCCGGGGACGGCGCGGGCTCGGACTCGCCGTGGCCGCGCGCGTCGTAGGAGACCATGCGGAAGCCGGCCTTCTGCAGCGCCTTCGACCCCATCACGACGTAGCGGCGGGTGGCCGTCAGACCGTGCAGCAGGACGACCGGTCGCCCCTCCCCCACGTCCTCGATCGCCAGGTCCAACACGCCTCTACAGTAGGACCATGACCGTCATCGACGTCACCGACGCGACCTTCGCGCAGGAGGTCGTGGAGCGCTCGAAGCAGGTGCCCGTCGTCGTCGACTTCTGGGCGGAGTGGTGCGGGCCGTGCCGTCAGCTCGGCCCCCTCATCGAGCGCGAGGCCAACGCGCGCGAGGGCGACGTCGTCCTCGCCAAGCTCGACACCGAGGCCAACCAGCGCACCGCGATGGAGCACCGGATCCAGAGCATCCCGGCGGTGAAGGCGTTCAAGGACGGGCGGGTCGTCGACGAGTTCATCGGGGCGCTGCCGCCCGCGGCCGTCGCCCAGTTCTTCGACAGGATCGTGCCCTCCGAGGCCGACCGCCTCGCGGCCGCCGAGGACGAGGAGTCGCTGCGCCGCGCGATCGAGCTCCAGCCCGGCCGCGCCGACGCCTCCGTCCGCCTCGCGCGGATCCTCCTCTCACGCGGCGAGCGCGACGAGGCGCTCGCGATCCTCGAGAACGTGACCGGCGACTTCCAGGCCGAAGGCCTCGCGGCGCGCATCCGCCTCGAGCAGCGCGGCGAGCCGCGGCTCGACGACGCGTGGCGCGCCCTCGACGAGGGCGACCACGCCCGCGCGATCGACGTCCTCATCGAGGCGCTGCCGAACGCCGACGGAGCGAAGGACGACATCCGCCAGGCTGTCGTCGCGGTCCTGGACGAGCTCGGCGTCGAGCACCCGCTCGCGCGCGACGCCCGCCGCCGCCTCGCCGCCGCGCTCTACTAGGCCGGACTCCGCGCCGGACCCGCGTCGTAAGGGGGGCATGTGGACGCCCCTCGCCGTCGCGATCGTCGCCGCTCTGTCCCCGCCACACGAGCCCGCGCGATACACGCCGGGCGGCCACCACGCGACCCGCCCGCCGGGCGCGATCTTCAACGACGAGGTCGGCGAGGACATCGTCGGCCTGCGCACGCCGTACCGGCGCGTCGTGCAGGTGTTCGGCCCGCCGGCGGTGCGACGCTGGCCGTGCGTGCTCTACCGCCAGGTCGGCGAGCGCCGCCGCTACTGGAGGTTCTGCTTCGATGCGGAGCGGCGGATGGAGAGCGCGGCGGGCAACGTCAAAGCCTGAGCAGCTCGCGCGCGACG
>DASVRH010000029.1:0-20069 GCA_036388715.1 Solirubrobacteraceae bacterium
AGGTCGGCGGCCATGCCGGCGCAGTCGCCGACGTTGTCGCCCACGTTGTCGGCGATGACCGCCGGGTTGCGCGGGTCGTCCTCGGGGATGCCGGCCTCGACCTTGCCGACGAGGTCGGCGCCGACGTCGGCGGCCTTCGTGAAGATGCCGCCGCCCAGACGGGCGAAGACCGAGATCAGCGAGCCGCCGAAGCCGAGGCCGATGAGCGCCTCGGTGCCCTCGCGGGGCGACTCGTCGAGGATCTCGACGAGGAAGCCGTAGTAGGCGGCCACGCCGAGCAGCGCGAGGCCGACGACGAGCATGCCGGTCACGGCGCCGCCGCGGAACGCGGCCTCGAGCGCCGGGCGGATGCCGCCGCGGGCGGCCTCGGCGACACGGGCGTTGGCCCGGACCGACACGTTCATGCCGATGTAGCCGGCGGCCGCGGACGCCGCGCCGCCGATCAAGAAGCCGACGGCGACCTTCCAGTCCTGGATGATGAAGAGCAGGACGAAGAGCACCGCGGCGATGCCGGCGATGACGGTGTACTGGCGGTTGAGGTAGGCGCGGGCGCCCTCCTGCACGGCGAGCGAGATGTCCTGCATGCGCTCGTTGCCCGGCGAGAGCCGGAGCAGCTGTCGCGAAGTGATCACGCCGTAGGCCACCGCGAGAGCGGCGGCAACCAGCGCGACGACGACGCCCCAGTCGTCAAGGAAGTCGGTCAAGGAACAGTCCTCCGAAGATTCTTCTGATGAGCCCGCGGCCGGGGGCGGCGCAGGCAAGGAAAAGGGCGGGCAGGGTCATGGGCCCACCCGAAAGCAGCCCGGCAGTCTACGAAACCCGTCGGCGGACCGGGGTTACACCCGGATCCGGAGCCCCGGAAAGTTGCTTACTGACCCGGAACCCAGAGCTTCCCGGTGCTCTGCGCGGGCCCGGGGCCCTCCTGCTGGGGCTGCTGCGGGTCGGCCGGCGTCTCGCTCGGGCCGCCGCCCTCCTGGGCGCCCTGGGCGAAGGCCATCTGGAGCTGGCTGAGGGCGTTCTTGACCTGCGCGGCGTCCGGCCCCAGCTCCTCCTCGACGAACGGGAGCAGCGCGCGGGCGCCGTCGATGGCCAGCCGCAGCTGCTCGAGGTCGCGCTCGTCCTCGGTGCCGGGGGCCAGGCCGGCCTTGCGCCCGCCGAGGTTCACGAGCGTCACGACGGTCTGGATCACGACGTCCTCGACCCGCAGCTTCTTGATCTCCGCCTCGTAGGCGGCGCGCAGCTCCTCCTCGGAGGGCTGGCCTTGGGGCGGCGGCGTGCTCATGCGGTGGGGACCTCCTGCGCGTACGTGGCGCGCGTCTCGCGGACCGTGGCAGCGTAGACCTCGCGGGGCCCGAGACCTTCCGCGATCAGCGCGCGCTGACGCTGGGCGGAGTTGCGCTCGGGGAACGCCGGCTCGCCGAGGTTGTGCTCGGCGCGGGCCGGGGCGGTCCACTCGAGCATGTCCTCGAGCACGCGGCGGGCCTCGCGCTCCTCGCCGGTCTCGGGGCTGACGAACTTCCCGTCCATCCCGAAGCGGATCGCGCGCCAGACGTTCTCCTCGACCAGGCGGTTGGGGACGGTCTCCCACTCCCGCCGGTCCTCGTCGACGTCGCGCGCGGCCTGGAGGACGGCGGCGACGACGAGCGCGGCGACCGCCTCGCTCTCGGTCGCGGTGGGCTGGGCGTCGCAGATGCGCACCTCGACGGTGCCGAAGCTGAAGTGCGGCCGCACCGACCACCAGACCTGCGTGTACTCGACGATCGAGTTGCTGCGGACGAGGAAGTCGACGTACGCGGCGTACTCGTCCCAGCCGCCGAAGGCGTCGGGGATGCCGCAGCGCGGGAAGTTGCGCGTGAACATCTGCGTGCGGGCCGAGTGCAGGCCGCTGTCCAACGCGTCGTAGAAGGGCGACGACGCGGAGATCGCGAGCAGCCCGGGCAGGACGGTCCGCAGCCGGTCGCACGTCCGCACCGCGCGGTCGGGCCCGTTGATGCCGACGTGGACGTGCAGCGAGAACGTGTTGTTGCGCTTGGCCACCCACTGCAGGCCGTCGGCGACGCGGCGGTAGTGCTCGGTGTCGATGAACTCCTGCTCGCGGTAGTCGGCGAACGCGTGGGTGCCGGTCGCGCCGAGCTCCACGCCCGCCCGCGCCGCGTGGGCGAAGAGGCGGCGCCGCGCGTCGCGCTGCCTGGCGACCGCGTCGCGGAAGTCCTCCCCGCGGCCGGAGACGATCTCGATCTCGGACTTGATCAGCTCGCCGGTGATGCGCTCGCCGAGCTCGGTCGGCGCCGTGTCGCGCAGCTCCTCGAAGCGCGGGGCCATCGCGAGCGTCTCGGGGTCGAGGACCGCGAACTCCTCCTCGAGGCCGACCGTGCCCTCGGTGGAAGTCGCGAACACCTCGCGCGCGGCGCCGAGGTCGATGGCCATGAGCGGAGGCTACGTGAGGTAGAAGTACAGCGCGTACAGGAGGTCGACGGCCGGGCTCGAGGTGTGCACCGTCACCTCCGGCGGGACCTGGAGCAGCGCCTCGGAGTAGTTGAAGATGATCTTCACCCCGGCGTCGACGAGCTGGTCGGCCAGGGCCTGCGCCGCGCTGCCGGGCACGGCGAGGACCGCGACGACGATCTCCTCCTCCTCGACGGCCTGGCGCAGCTCCGTCAACGAGCGGACCGTCAGGCCCCCGACCTCGGTGCCGATCTTCTTCGGCGCGGTGTCGAAGACGGCCACGATCTGGAAGCCGTGGTCGGCGAAGATGTCCGAGGACGCGATCGCCGTCCCGAGGTTGCCGGCGCCGATGAGCGCGATGTTGTGCTGGCCGGCGGTGCGCAGGATCTTGCGGATCTGGCTGACCAGCGAGTCGACGTTGTAGCCCACGCCGCGCTTGCCGAACTTGCCGAAGCCCGACAGGTCGCGCCGGATCTGCGTCGAGTTGACGTGCGTGTAGTCGGAGAGCTCCTGCGAGGAGATCGTCTCCTTGCCCATCTTCTTGGCCTGCGTCAGGACCTGGAGGTACCGCGACAGGCGGGCTGCGACGCCGAGCGAGAGCCGCTCGACGGTGGGGCCGCCGCCGTTCGTGTCGACTGGTGAACCGAGGCTCGTCATGGCTCCGAATCACTGTAGTAGGGCACGGAGGGCCTCTTCGTCGACGAAGAAGTCGAAGCTCTCGGCCCCGTCGACGGCGACGACCGGGATGCGCTCGAGGTAGCGCTTGAACAGCTCGTCGTCGGACTCGATGTCGACCTCGTCGAACGGCTCGCCCACCCGCTCGAGGACCTGGCGCGCCTCGTCGCAGAGGTGGCAGTCGGGCCGGCCGTAGAGGGTGATCCGGGCGGTCATCCGGCCACGAGCCTGGTGACGGCGCGCCGCCCCGCCTCGCCGCGCTCCTCGACGGTGACGGCGATCGAGCCCTCCCGCCGGACGCGGCGGGCGGTCGCACGCGGCGGCGGGACGATCAGCGTCGTCTCGATCGGGCCGCGGCCGACCCATAGGAACGCGAAGAGGCGGCGGCCGGTGCGGCGGTCGCGGACCACGAAGCGCCCCTGCGTCCCCGCCGGGGCCCGGAGCATCGTGGTCGCCGAGAGGCGGCTTTCCAACCGCAGGGGCGAGCGCACCTGCGCGCCGTCGGCGCCGACCTCGAGCCACTCGCAGTCGGGGGCCGCCGACGTGCGCAGCATGCCGCCGGCGACGTCCTCCCCCGCGCCGCACACGATGCGCAGGGGCGCCGCGGGAAGGCCGTAGAGCGCGACGCGGTCGTCGCCGTCGCCGGCGTGGACGTAGCCCCCGGTCGCGCTGCGGATGCGATCGTCGCCCGGGCCGCCCAGCACGACGTTGCCGCGCGGATGGTCGCCGCCGTCCAGCGCGTCGCCGCCGGGGCCGCCGTCGAGGACGTCGCGGCCGCCGCGGCCGACGAGGTCGTCGTCGCCCTCGCGGCCCGCAAGGCGGCTGTCCGTCGTCCCCGCGACGAGCCGGTTGGGCCCGTCGTCGCCCGCGAAGGACGCGGGGCCGAATCCGCCGGTCAGGTTCTCGACGCCGGCGAGCGCGTCGCCCGCGGCGGCGCCCCCGGCGGCGCCGGTCGCGAGGTCGACCTCCACGTGGCGGTCGTCGCCGCCGTAGGCGACAGAGTCGCCGCCCGGACCGCCGTCGACCCGGTCCGGCTCCGGCGGCAGGAGCAGCGTGCCGTACTGGTCCTCGATCGTGTCCTGGACGAGGACGCCGTCGTCGCCCTCCCCCGCGTCCACCACGTCGGCCCCGCCGCCGCTCCAGATGACGTCGCCCCCGCCGCGACCCTGGATCTCGTCGTCGCCCGGCCCGCCGCGAAGCGTCTCGGGGAGCTCGCCGCCGACGAGCACGTCGCTTCCGTAGCCGCCGTCGACGTGCACCGGCATGGCCTCGCCGCCGCCGTAGCCGCGGTCGTCGACGACCACCCGGTTCTCGCCCTCGCCGGTGCGCACGAACGTCCGCTCGGCGGTGCACTCGACGGTGTCGGGCGCGACGTGGCGACACCCGCGACCGGGCGCGATCTCCGCCGCCGGGTCCGTGAAGCGGACGGCGCGCCCGTCGAGGACGACGGTCAACCGGTTTGCCTCGGCGCCGCCGTCGTAGTAGGCGCCTTCGACGCACCTGGAGAACTCCGGGCACTCGGTCACGGTGTAGGCCGAGGCGGCGTGAGCGGGCGCCGCCGCGAGCAACAGGGCCGCCGCGCTGAGCAGGACCGTCGACGCGATCGTCCGCATGTCGGTGTGACGCTCGGGCGGCGAGGGAGTTGCGGCTAGAGCCCGCGCTCGCCGGTGGCGTACGCGTCGAGGGCCAGGTAGTCCGGGAACGCGAGCGGCTCGGTGAAGCGGGCGGCGCTCGCGATCATCGCCGCGTTGTCGGTGCAGAGGGCGCGCGGCGGGATCCGCAGCGGCACGCCGAGCGACTCCATGCGCTCGCGCAGCGGGCCGTTGGCCGCCACGCCGCCGCCGATGGCCAGGCGGCCGAGGCCGGTCTGGTCGAGCCCCCGCTCGACGCGGCGGGCGAGCTGCTCGACGATCGCGCGCTGGTAGGCGGCGGCGAGGTCGGCGAGCGGCGCGCCGTCGCCGAGGTCACGCAGCTTGTAGAGCAGCGCCGTCTTCAGGCCGGCGAACGAGAAGTTCAGGCCCTCGACGCCGTGGCCGAGCGGGAAGTCGAACGCGCCGGGGTCGCCGTCGGCGGCCAGCTTCTCCAGCGCGGGGCCGCCGGGATAGGGCAGGCCGAGCAGGCGCGCGCCCTTGTCGAACGCCTCCCCGGCGGCGTCGTCGAGCGTCTGCCCGAGGACCGCGAAGCCGTCGTGCTCCTCCACGCGGGCCAGGAAGGTGTGGCCGCCCGAGGCGACGAGGCAGAGGAACGGCGGCTCAAACGGCTCCGGCCCGAGGAAGTTCGCGGCGACGTGGCCCTGGAGGTGGTCGACCGGCGCGAGCGGCAGGCCCCGGCCGACGGCGATGCCCTTCGCGGTCGCCACGCCGACGAGCAGCGCGCCGACGAGGCCCGGGCCCTGCGTCACCGCGACGAGGTCGACGTCGTCGAGGCTCGCCTCCGCCCGGGCGAGCGCGTCGTCGACGGCGGCGTTGGCCAGCTCGAGGTGGTGGCGGGAGGCGACCTCGGGCACGACGCCGCCGTACCGGTCGTGGATGCCCTGGCTGGAGATCACGTTGGAGCGGATCTCGCCTTGCCGCGTCACGACGGCCGCGCAGGTGTCGTCGCAGCTCGTCTCGATCGCGAGGATCACGGGCTCGTCGGCACCGGGCCCGCCGCGGGGATGTCGTCGAGGCGGCCCTCGAGCGTCGCCGGCGTGCGCCACATGATGAGGGCGTCCTCGCCGTTGTCCTGGTAGTAGCGGCGCCGCAGGCCGGCGGCGCGGAAGCCGAAGCGCTCGTAGAGGCGGATCGCGCCGGCGTTGGAGACGCGGACCTCGAGCGTGTAGCGAGGAGACGGATCCCGCGCACCCGCGCCGACCTCCTCGAGCAGCCGCTCCAGCAGCGCGGTGCCGATCCCCTGGTTGCGGACCTCGGGGTCGACGGCCACGTTCATGATGTGCCAGACCGTGTCGTAGCGCGAGCAGACCATGTACGCGGCGAGGCGGCCGTGCGCGCTCGCCGCCAGGCAGATGCCGCCGGGCTTGGACAGCTCGAGCACGAACATGGCGAGCGACCACGGCGCCGGGAACGCGCGGCGCTCGATCGCGATGACCTGCGGGAGGTCCGCGTAGGTCAGGCGACGGATCATGAGGTCTGCGGGAGGCGGGGTGGTCACGGCTCGGCGCGGCGCTCGCGGAGGGCGATCTCCGCGTCGGGCAGCCGAAGGTACTCCGGGGTCACGTCCCGCCCGGTGGGCGGCGCGCCCGCCGCCAGCTCGGCGACGGTCAGGGCGCTGACGCGATGGAGCGGCGAGCCGTCCGCGGGGACCTCCGCCCCGCTGGTTTCCAGCACTTCTCTGAAGCGTACCGCCCCGTCGCCGACGGCCAGCATGCCCGGCCGGGCGATGTCGGCGAGCAGCGCGGGGGTCACGGCCGCGGGCGGGACCGCGCCACCCACGAACGCCTCGCCCCTGCGCGCGTCGAGGACGGCCAGCACCTCGCGATCCTCGCCCGCCGCGGCGGCGGCGAGCGCCTCGAGGGTCGAGACGCCGGCGAGCTCCGCCCCGCTGGCCTGCGCCAGCGCGCGCGCCGTCGCCACGCCGATCCGCAGGCCGGTGAAGGTGCCCGGCCCGGTCCCGACCGCGATCCGGTCGAGGTCGGCGAAGGCGAGGCCGGCGGCGTCGAGGAGCTCGGCGGCGAGCGGCAGGAGGCGCTGGACGTGCTGCGGGCGCTCGCCCGGCTCCGGGTCGTGCCGGGACTCCGCACGGGCCCCGTCGCCGACCAGCGCGACGACGGTCGCCGGGGTCGCGGTGTCGAAGGCGAGGATCCTCATCGCGCGTCCGCCCACTCGAGCTCCACCCTCCGCCGGTCGCCGCCGGCGTGCTCGAGGCGCACGCGCAGGCGCGGCCGGAGCTCGTCGCGCGCCGCCTCGGGCCACTCGACGAACGCGACGTGGTCGCGGTTGAGGTAGTCGGCGAGCAGCTCGGGCTCCTCGTCGTCGAGCGAGGCCAGACGGTGCAGGTCGAGGTGGGCGAGCGGCGGCCTGGCCTCCTCGTAGCGCCGGCCGATGGTGAAGGTCGGGCTCGTGACCGGCCGGTCGACGCCCAGGGCCCGCGCGGCGCCGCGCACGAACGTCGTCTTCCCCGCCCCCACCTCGCCGTGCAGCACGACGACGTCGCCCGCGCGCAGCGACGCGGCCGCCTCGGCGCCGAGGGCCGCGGTCTCGTCGGCCGTCTCCGTCACGAGCGTGCGCGAGCGAGTCACCGGCGCGCCGCCTCCGCGGCCCGGCCCGGGCTAGTACGCGTCGGGGTCGACGGTGCGCAGGCGCAGTCCCACGCCCACGAGCAGGAACAGCACGCCGATGAACGCCAGGATCCGCGGATCCGACCCGGTGTTGGGCAGTGCCGTGGTCTCATCGGCAGCGGGGTCTTCAGCGGGCTCGTCCGCCGGCTCGTCGGCCGGAGGCGTCGCGGGCTCGTCGGCGCCGCCGGGCGGGGCGTCGCTGAGGCCGTCCTCGCCGTCGTCCTGCGCGGCGCGCGGCTGCTGCTGGGCCTGCTCGTCGCCGAACGGGTCCTGGTACTGCTCGTCGCCGGCGCCCTGGGCGAAGGCGGCCGAGGGCAGCATCAGGGCGAGCGAGAGCACGGCTACGAGTGCGCGGCAACGCGACATGACCAGCAATGTAGCCCTCCGGCCGGAGGGATGACGCGTCGGGCCGGCGGTACGCTCGGCGGGCCCCATGTCCAGGCACATCCTCGTCCTGACCGATCGCGACTGGACGCACCCCCAGGGGGGCGGGACCGGCACGAACCTCTACGGCCAGATCGCCCGCTGGGTCGCCTGGGGCCACCGCGTGACCGTCGTCGCCGGCGACCACCCGGGCGCGAAGAAGGTCGAGGAGCTGGCGCCGAACCTCGTCGTCCACCGCATGGGGACCCGGCTGACCGTCTTCCCCCGCGCCGCCTGGGCCACGCTGCGCGGCCTGGCCGACGACGCCGACGTCGTGCTCGAGGTCGTCAACGGGATCGCGTTCTTCACGCCGCTGTGGTGGTGGCTGCGCACGCCGCGCGTCGCGCTCGTCCACCACGTCCACCAGGACCACTACGTCCACGAGCTGGGGACGCGCGGCCGTGTCGCCGCCTGGCTGCTCGAGCACTTCCCGCTGAAGTTCCTCTACCGCGGCACGCCCGTCCTCACCATCTCGAAGGCCGCGCGCGACGACCTCGTCGAGCTGGGCGTCGAGCCCGAGCAGATCCACGTCGTCTACATGGGCGTCGAGCAGGACCAGTTCCACCGCACCGAGAAGGCCGAGCGCCCGACGCTGCACTACCTGGGCCGGATCAAGCAGTACAAGCGCCTGGAGGTGCTGCTCGACGTGCTCGAGGCGGTGCCCGAGGCCCACCTGGAGATCGCCGGGACCGGCGACCACCGGCCGGTGCTCGAGGAGGAGATCGACCGCCGCGGCCTGCACGACCGCGTCACGCTCCACGGCTTCGTCGAGGAGGACGAGAAGGCCGAGCTGTACGGGCGCGCGTGGGTGTCGCTGACCGCCAGCAGCGCGGAGGGCTGGTGCCTGACCGTCATGGAGGCCGCCGCGTGCGGCACGCCGAGCGCGGCCTTGAAGGTGGGCGGGCTGGCCGAGTCGATCGTCGACGAGCAGACGGGCGTGCTGGCCGAGACGCCGGAGGAGCTCGCCGCGAAGGTACGCGAGCTGGTGCGCGACCCCGGCCGGCGCGAGCGCTTCGGCGAGAGCGCCGAGGCGCGGGCGCGCGGCTTCACCTGGGACCGCACGGCGCAGGAGAACCTCGCCGTGCTCGAGCGCGCCGCCGAGGCGCCGGCGCCGACGCTCGTCGGCGGCCTGAAGCGCTCGGAGACGGCGAAGGCCGCCGGCATGGCGGTGGCGACGTTGGCGGCCAACGCGATCGCCGTCGTCTTCACGATCGTCTTCACGCGCCTGCTCGGCGTGGGCGACTACGGCTCGCTCGGCGCGCTGCTGTCGACCTTCACGATCCTCGCGGTCACCGGCAGCGCGCTCCAGGTCGCGGTGGCGCGCGAGACGGCGCTCGGCCACCTCGGCGACCCCGGGGAGGTCGGCGCGACGATCCGCCGCTGGTCGCGTCAGCTCTTCGTGGCCTTCTTCGCCGTCTCCGCGCTCTCGCTGCTGGTGCGCGGCCCGGTCGCCGACGTCGTCGCCGTGCCCGAGCACGCGTGGGCGGCCGCCGCGATCCTCCCCACCGGCGTGCTGTGGCTGCTCCTGTCGGTCCAGCGCGGGGCGCTCCAGGGCCTGCACGCGTACGCCGCCGTCGGAACGAGCGTGATCTACGAGGCGATCGGGCGCCTGATCTTCGGGCTGATCCTCGTCGGCGGCGGGCTCGGCGTGACCGGCGCGTACCTCGGCACCCCGCTGTCGATGATGACCACGGCCGTGATCCTCTCGGTCCTCGTCGCCCGGCGGACCGGCGAGGCCCCGGCCGGCGCGACGCCGCGCACGCTGACGAGCGTCGTCTCCGGCGGCTGGGCGCCGATCGTCGGGCTGATCTTCCTCGCGGCGCTCCAGAACGTCGACGTGATCGTCGCCAAGCACGAGATGGGCGACGACGAGGCGGGCGCCTACGCCGCGGCCGTCGTCGCGGCCAAGCTCGTCGTCTGGACGGCGATCGGGATCGGCCTCTACCTCCTGCCCGAGGCGACGCGGCGCGCGGCCGCCGGCCTCGACCCGCGGCCCGTCTTCATGCGCACGCTCGCACTGCTCGCCGCCGTCTGCGTCCCCGCCCTGATCGTCTTCGCCGGCGTGCCGTCGCTGCTGCTGCGGGTGGCCTTCGGCGCGGAGTACACGACCGCGGCCGACGCGCTGATCCTGCTCGGGGCGGCGATGACGCTGCTCGCGGTCGCCTACCTCGCCGTGCAGTACATGCTCGCCCTGCGCCAGACCGGGTTCCTCTGGGTCCTCGGCGTCGTGGCCGTGGCCGAGCCGTTCCTGCTCACCTCGAGCGACTTCGGCCTCGTGAGCTTCGCGGGCGTCGTCTTCGCGCTCCAGTGCGCGGCCGCCGCGGGGGCGGTCACGCTCGCCCTGCGCCGCCGTCCCCGGCCGCCCGCCGTCGCCGCCACGTGAGCGCCGAGCCACCGGTCCTCCACGGGCTCGCGCGGGTCCGCCAGCTGTGGACGCTGTTCCGCAACGAGCAGAGCGACCCCGCGCCCTTCTACACCGTGCTGGCCCGCGAGGCGGTGGCCGACCTCGACCGCCGCAACGGCCCGCTGCGCGGCCAGGTGATCGCCGACCTCGGGTGCGGCCCCGGCTTCTACACGCGCGCGTTCCGGGCGGCGGGCGCGACGGTGCTGCCGGTGGACACCTCCGAGGAGGAGCTCGCGCTGGCCGGCGAGCCGCCCCAGGGGGCGATCATCGCCGACGCCGGCGCGCTCCCCTTCGACGACGGCTCGGTCGACGGCGTCTTCGCCTCCAACCTGCTCGAGCACACGCCGAACACGCCCGACGTGGTCCGCGAGATCGAGCGCGTCCTGAAGCCGGGCGGCTGGGGCTACATCTCGTGGACGAACTGGTACTCGCCGTGGGGCGGGCACGACATGTCGCCGTACCACTTCCTCGGGCCCGAGCGCGGGCCGCGGCTGTACGAGAAGCGGCACGGCCCGCCGCGCAAGAACCCGTACGGCGCCGGGCTGTGGGCCGTGCACGTCGGGCCGACGATCCGCCTCGTGCGGTCGCGGCCCGGGCTGGAGATCGAGCGCGTCGAGCCGCGCTACTGGCCGCGCCTGGCCTTCATCACGAAGGTCCCGGGCCTGCGCGAGGTCGCGACGTGGAACTGCGTGATCCGCGTCAGGCGCCGCGGCGCGCGTGCACCACGAGGCTGAGGCCGACCGGCGGGCGGAAGCGGTCCTCGACCACCCGGCGGTAGGCCGGGAGGATGCGCTCGTAGACGCGCAGCGACCGCGGGTCGATCGACGGGTCGCCGGTGCGGTTCTTGACGACCCAGCCGAGGATGCCGAGCGCGTTGAACCGGTGCAGGTCGATCACGTCGAGCCCCGCGCCCTCGACGATGCCGCGCAGCCGCTCGGGCGTGTAGCGGCGAGCGTGCCCGTAGCGCTCGTCGAGCGGGCCGTAGAGCCGCGGATGCCCGGGGACGAGGAGCGTCAGCACGCCGCCGGGGCGCAGCGCGCGCGCCATCGCGGCGACGGCGCCCGCGTCGTCGTCGATGTGCTCGATCACGTTCAGCGCGACGACGAAGTCGCGGTCGTCCGGCTTCAGCGAGGGCGCGGTGGGAAGCGTCTCCTCCGCGACGTGCGGGAAGGCCCCGCGCAGCCGCGCGGCGCAGGCCGGGTCGGGCTCGACGAGCAGCAGGTCGTCGACCCCGGCGGCGGCGATCCGCTCGCTGTAGGTGCCGATGCCGGCGCCGATCTCGGCGACGCGGCCGCGGACGTGCGGTCGGAACTGCTCGAAGATCCAGTCACCCAGGCGGCGCGCCTGCTTCAGGTTCTCGAGGTCCCAGATCTCCTCGTGGATGGCCATCGAAGGGCGGCAAGGCTAGCCGCGGCCAGGATGCACAGGGACGGCTCGGCCGCGAACCGGAAGCGCGTCATGCCGTAGACGCCGACCGCGAGCAGGAGCGTCAGGCCGAGCGGCGCGAGCATCTCGAGCAGCGGCGCGCCGCGCCGGGCGAGGACCCAGACGCCGAACGGCGCGAGCAGGAGCAGGGCCCACGTCATGCGGATCCCCCAGCGCACGGGCTTGACGGCCCGGCCCTCGTTGGCGTTGATGTAGAGCGACTGGCCGAAGCTCCACAGCTCGAGCGTCCGGGCCACCCGCGCGACGACGACGGAGGGCAGGCGGCCGGCGTGCTCGCGCACGTACTCGAGTCCCTCGCGGCGCTGGCGCACCGACCACTCCGCCTCGTCCTCGTCCGCGCGGATCGGCTGGAAGCAGTGGAAGCTCCAGTGCCCCTTCAGCTGGCCGCCGTACGTGTCGTCGCAGTTCGCGCCGATCCAGACCGTGTTGGCGTTCGTCGAGATCAGGACCGGCGCGTCGAAGACGAGGAGGTTGCGGATCGTCCACGGCGCGACGACGAGGACGCAGGCCGCGAACGCGACGGCCATCGGCCGCCACCGGCGCCACAACAGCGGCGCCACGAGCAGGACGAGGAGGGCGAGCGCCTCGCCGCGCGTCAGCGCGGCCAGGCCGAGGACGGCGCCGAGCGCGGCGGCCCGCCGCGCCGTCGGCCGGTCGCGCACGCGGGTCGCGAGCAGCAGCGCGGCGACGAGGAGCAGGCCGTAGAGCGGCTCGCTCATCAGCGAGACGTCGGCACCCCACAGCATCGGGTGGACGGCGGCGAGGACGGCGGCGATCAGGCCGGCCGCCTCCCCCGCGACGCGCCGGCCGAGGAGCCCGATAAGCACGACGGTCAGCGTGCCGATCGCGCCGCCCAGGAGCCGGTGGCTGACGTAGCCGTTGCCGCCGACGCGGTCGGCGAGCGCGAGCACGACGAACCACCCCGGCGGGTGCTCGGCGGTGGGCTGGTCCTCGAACGCGGCGCGGAAGCCCTCGCCGTCGGCGAGGTGCTGGCCGACCTGGTGGAAGGTCATCGCGTCGCCCTGGATCAGCGGGTGGTCGAGCGTCAGCGCGGCGACGATGCGGACGGCCAGCGCGGCCGCGCCGACCAGCGCGAGGCGTGTCGTGAAGCTCCCTGGGACCCGCACCGGCGCAGCGTATGCTCATCCGCCTCGATGGCCGCCGCGCCCGCGTTCACGCCGCCCCCGGGGAACCCGCGCTTCCCGCTCCTCGACTCCCTGCGCGGCATCGCCGCGGGGATGATCGTCCTCTGCCACACATCGGGCGTGTCGGGGTTCTCGACCGACAACGCGCTCGGCGCCTACGCGGCGCGGCTGAACATGGGCGTCACGCTCTTCTTTCTCCTGTCGGGCTTCCTGCTCTACCGCCCGTTCATCGCGGCACGGCTGGAGGGCCGCCCGCGCATCCGGGTCCGCGACTACGCGCGGCGCCGCGTGCTGCGCATCGTCCCCGCCTACTGGGTGGCGCTGACGCTGCTGGCGATCTGGCCCGGCCTGCTCGGCATGTGGGACGCGGGCGAGTGGTGGCGCTACTACGCGTTCGGGCAGATCTACTGGTCGGAGTCGACGCTGCGCGGGATCTCGCCGGCATGGTCGCTGTGCGTCGAGATCTCGTTCTACGTCGCGCTGCCGTTCCTGGCCGCCGGGCTCGCGTGGCTCGGCCGCGGGCGGCCGGCACGCACGCAGGTGCGGGTGGAGCTGATCGTGCTCGGCGCCGTCGCCGTCGCCTGCATGGCCTTCCGGACCTACATGCAGGTCAGCGAGGGCTCGTACATCCTGCTGAACACGCTGCTCGCGTTCATCGACTGGTTCGCCTACGGGATGCTCCTGGCCGTCCTGTCGGTGTGGTGGCACGGGCGCGAGGAGGAGTCGCGGGTCCTGGGCGTGATCGCGCGCCGGCCGTGGCTGCCGTGGCTCGTGTTCCTCGTGCCGTTCTGGTTCGTCTCGACGCAGCTCGACCTCCCGCGCGGGTTCTTCCTCGTCTACAACTCGTGGAACTACATGGGCGAGCACGTGCTCTACGCGCTGTGCTGCGCCCTGCTGCTGCTGCCCGCGGTGTTCGGCGGCGCGCGCGGCGGCTGGCCGCGGCGCCTGCTCGCGACTCCCGCCCTGGCGTGGTTCGGGCTCGTCTCCTACGGCGTGTTCCTGTACCACGCGCCGCTGCTGCTCGAGCTCCACGACGCCGGCGCGGACGGCTGGCTCCCGGGCTCGGGCTACACCTCGCTGACGCTCGCGACGCTCGCGGTGGCGACCGCGTGCGCGGCGGCGAGCTACTACCTCGTCGAGCGGCCGGCGTTGAGGTTCAAGGACCGCGCGGCGAGGGGGTCGAGCTCGGCCAGCCGCTCGGCCGCCGCGCGCGCCTCCGCCGGCGCCTGAGCGGTCACCGCCAGCGCGCGCCAGGCCGCGGCGTTGTCGGGCTCGGAGTCCTTGGCCTCGCGGGCGAGCCGCGCGGCGTCGGTGTCGCGGCCCTGCGCGTGCAGCGCCCCGGCGACGGCCACGAGCGCGGCCGTGCCGCGGCAGCTCTCCCGGATCCGGTCGACGGCGTCCTCCGGCGCCGGGCCGCCGCCGAGGGTCGCGCGGAAGATCGCGCGGCGCGTGTCGTCGCAGCGGTCGTGGTCGTGCAGGCGGGCGCCGAAGAAGGCGGCGACGACGACGGCGAGGGCTGCGGCGGCGAGTCTCATGGGGCGTCCCTCGCCCCCCTGACGGTGAGGAGGAGGGAGAGGAGGATCATGACGACGGCGGCGACGCCGACCCAGTGCGCGGCGATCAGCTCGACGGCGTAGTTCGAGTTGTAGCCGCCCGGGTCGCGCGGGCCGATCGCGATGTACAGGATCGGCACCACGGCGCCGAGCAGCGCGCCCGCGGCCAGCGCCAGCCGCTTCGGGGTGAAGCCGCGCCAGAGGACGAAGGCGACGGCCGGTGCGATGACGATGCCCGCGCGGATCGCGAAGACGAAGCCGAGCACGAGCCCGGCGGCGACGCCGGCGACGAGCGCGCGGCGGAGGGGCCACCGAGCCGACGTGCCTTCCGCGATCGGCGCGACGTTCACGGCGGGCGGAGAGGGGCGGCTCCGGACCGCCACCACGACCAGCGCGAGACAGGCGAGGAGGGAGAGGAGGTAGACGGGCGGGAGCCAGCGGTTGGGCGCCCACGCGACGTCGACCTCCTTGCAGCCCGGCTCGACGCGCCAGGCGTTGGCGTAGCCCTGGAGCGGGGTCGGCTCGCCGAGGTCCTCGCCGTCGCACGTCGCGCGCCAGGCGTCGTTGTAGCCCTCGCCGACGACGAGCCACCCCGGCCGGTCGACGTCGAGCCGGATGCCCTCGCGCTCGCCGCGCCCGGCGTCGCCCGCGTCGACCACGCGCCCGGCCGGCGGCGAGGGCCGGCCGAAGCCGCCGGACCGCAGCCGCAGGTCGTCGACGTTCAGGACGGCCGCCTGGCCGCGGACCTCCTGCTCGCCCTCCGCGACGTAGAGCGGGTGGCAGCCGGCGACGACGACGCCCTGGTCGATGGTCTCCACGTTCCCGTCGGCGGCGAGGGGCACGGGAGCGCCGCCGATCGTGATCGCGGCGTCGCCACAGCGCGACCGCAGCGGCCCGCGGCGCGGCACCGTCATCTTCGGCAGCCCCTCCACCTCGGCGATGCCCACCGCACGGCGCTGGCGCTCGCGACCGGTCGCGCCGGGCGGGAACCGCGCTTCGAGCACCTCGATCGTGACCTCGCGCCCGCGCATGGGGCGGGCCAGGCGGACGGCGCCGTCCTCGACCTCGATCGGCGCCGTGGCCTCGCCGTCGACGCGGACCCGCACGCGCGTCGGCAGCCGCACCACGTCTCGCGGCGGGGCGAGCCGGAGGCGCTCGACGGCGATCGGGCGCTTCGACCGCAGGGTCAGCGAGGCGGGCCTGTCGAGCCATGGCGCGATCCACGCGCGCCGCGTCCCGTCGAACGCGCTCGACGCCCGGTAGGACGGGATCCCTCCGTAGCGACCCGACGAGGTGGCCGCGAGGTCGCCGTCGACGCCGACGAGCCGGTCGATGGCGTCGTCCGGAGCGCGCTCGTCGACCTCGGTCCAGGCGTCGACCGCGAAGCGCGCCGGCGCCGGCGGCGCGATCGTCCGCGCGAGCCTGCGCTCGGGGTCGACGCGGTCGCGCACCTGGTAGGACTGGAACGGACCCGACGGCGGACCGGAGCGCAGCGGCGCGTCCACGGTCGTCCGCGACAGCAGGTACGTCAGCCGGGGGGCGCGACGGCCGCGCAGCGCGCGCTCGGCCAGCACCGGCGGGCGCAGCGTCTCGGTCGCCCGCACGCCGGGGATCCGCAGCTCGCGGATGCCGCCCGCGCCGCCGGTGATCCCGTCGGGCTGGGTGACCTCGACGATCCGGACGCGTACCTCCCCCACCTCGCCGGCGATCGGGACCCGGTTCCACCCGGGCTTCACGTCGAGCACGCGGTCGTTCACCGCGACCTTCACCGTCACGCCGTGCCGATCGCCGTAGGGCAGCAGCTCGACGGCGCCGATCTCGCGCGGCGCGTCGAGGCGGACGGTGAGCTCGTGGCGCGGGCGTGTCAGCGCGCGGTCGGCCAGCCAGGCGGTCGAGGTGTCGCCGTCGATCGCGGCGAACGGGCGGTGCTCGGGGAACTGGGTCGCCTGCGGCGAGGCGGGGGCGCTCACGGACGCGACGCCCTCGACCCGCGCCACCGTCTGCGCGTCGGGCCCGCGGTCGTCGAACGGGTCGAGCATCGCGCCGTCCTCGGAGATGTCCTGGTCGGGCGGCAGCGTCGGCCCGGTGTTCGCGCGCAGCCGCGCGGCGGTGTACGCGCGGCGGCGGTTCGTGTCGGTGACGACGATCTCCGCCCCCTCGGCGGCGGCCGCGCGAATCGCGTCCTCGTCGAGGTCGGCCGCGTAGGCGATGGGCGCGGCCGGGTCGAGCGCGTCGAAGGCGGCGAGCGCGGCGATGCCCTCGGCCCCGCCGTCGACGACGGCGCCGAGGCGCCGGGGAAGCAGGCGGACGAGGCCCTCGGTCTCGGTGGGGCGCAGGCGGATGCGCGGCTCGCGCGTGTCGGATCGGATGCGGCCGGCCGCCGCGCGCTCGCGGCGCAGCGGGCCGAGCGCCCGCCACTCCCGGCCGAGGAGGTCCGCGGCCTCCACCGCCCCGATCGCGCCGCTGCGCGACCGGTCGCGGTCCGCCGGCGTGACGACCATCCCCACGCCCAGCAGGTCGGCCAGCGGCGCGAGCTGGCCGGGGTGGCCTCGCTCCTGCGTGACGAGGTTGTCCGTCGCCCACATCAGCTCCACCGCGCGCAGGTCGCTGAACGGCACGACCCAGCGCTCGGCGACGGGGCGGTCGGTCAGCGCCGGAAGGATCGGGTCCCAGGTGCCGCCCCAGTCGTAGAACGCGAAGAGCTGGCCGGGCAGGACCATCGCGCGCTCGTCCTCGGGCAGGCGCTCGACCTCCTCGGCGGCCTGCTCCCAGTGGCGCGGGACGTCGAAGGCCAGCTGGCGCTCGGGCGCCGTGCCGGAGGTCAGCGGCCACGCGGCGACCGCGCAGAGGACGAGCCCGCCCGCGGCGGCGACGAGGCGCGTCCTCCCCAGGCGCGACCACAGCACCCCGAACGCCGCGCCGCCCAGGCACGCGAGTCCGAGCGCGACGAGCGGGCCGGCCTTGTACGTCGTGCGCAGGAACTGCACGACGCCGACGTGGTTGTAGGTGAACGTCGCGGCGCGGCGCAGCGGCGTCCCCTCGGGGAAGCCGACGACCATCACGAGCAGGCCGACCAGGGTCAGGATCAGGAACCACGGGCCGTAGCGCCAGCGGCGGGTCCACGCGAAGCCGCCGAGCGCGAGCGCGGGGACGAGCAGGCTCGCCACGACGACCGCCGGGTTGAACAGGAGGTCCGGGCCGTGCGAGGCGTACGGGCGCAGGACGCCGCCGAAGCCGAGGCCGATGTAGCTCGTCCAGAAGCTCATCAGCCGCAGCGCCTCGGTCACGCTCGTGGTCTGCCAGATCGTGCCCGGCTGCTCGGTGAAGGGCAGGAAGTCGAGGCCGTAGCGCGCGTGGATCAGGACGGGCAGGACCCACCACGCGTTGGCCAGCGCGACCGCCGGCGCGAGGCGCAGGAGGAACGGCTTCAGCGCGCCCTTCCCGACGCCGCCGAGCCAGCGCTCGTAGAGCACGAAGAGGGCCGGGGCCAGCAGGAGCCAGCCCGTCACCGCCGCGTTGACGCCCCCGCCGGTGCACGTGAGCACGAGCGCGAAGACGGCGGGCCAGCGCCACGACCGCGGTGACCGCAGGCCGCGGTGCACCGCGAGCAGCAGCCACGGCAGCGCCGCGTAGGCGAGCAGCGAGACGCTGATGCGGTTCGCGTAGACCGCGACGTACGGGTTGAGGACGAAGAGGACGGCGGCCGCGACGTGCGGCGCGCCGCGGGCGCGGTCGAGCAGCGCGTCGAGCAGCTTCACGACGCCGCTCGCGGCGACGGCGAACAGCGTGCCGAGCCACAGGCGGTGCACGATCCACGTCGGGATGCCGAGCGCGTCGCCGGCCGCGAACCACGGCGCCATCGGGAACAGGTAGCCGCCGTACTGTCCCCCGAAGACGTGTCCCAGCTGGCCGGTGCCGGTCCACGCCGAGGCGACGTCGGCGAGGAAGCTCGCCGGGTCGACGTAGAGGTCGACCTTCGTGTCGGCGACGACGGTGCCCGGCCGCTGGACGAGCGCGAGCACGTACGACGCCGCGGCCAGGCCGAGCGGGATCAGCCTGGGACCCATGAGCGCCGCGGAGAGTAGTGCGCGGCGGGGTCGCCGCCCCCGCCACTACGCTCGCCGCGCCGTGCGCGCCGCCGCTCTCACCCTCGCCCGCGCCGCCCTCCTCGCCGGCCCGGCCGTCCTGGCGTTCTTCAGCGGAGGGTTCTTCGGGGGGCCCCGGCTCGTCGCCGGCGCCGTCGCGTGGGCGGTCCTCGCGGTCGTGCTGGTCGCGTGCCGTGGTCGGCGGGCGTCCGCTCGCAGTCGCGCCGTGGTCCTCGCCCTCTTTGGGCTCGCCCTCTTCGCCCTTTGGACCCTCGTCTCGTCGACGTGGGCCCCTCTCGGCGATGCCGCGGCCGCGTCCACGGAGCGCGCCTTCCTCTATCTCGGCGCGCTCCTGGCGTCTTTCGTCGCATTTCGCTCGGGCCGACGGGTCGTCGAACCGGCGTTGGCGCTCGGGACGCTGGTGGTCGTCGGGTACGGGCTGGCGGGCCGCGTCCTCCCCGACGTGGTGGAGGTGACGCGGACGCGCAGCGCGGGCGGGCGCCTGGACCAGCCGCTGACCTACTGGAACGCGACCGGGGCGCTCGCCGCGCTCGGATTCGTCCTCTGCGCGCGCCTCGCCGGCGACCGCACGCGGCCCGTCGCCGTTCGCGCCGCCGCGGCGGCCGTCGCGGCGCCGCTGGGGCTCGGCGTGTACCTCTCGTTCTCGCGCGGCGCGCTCACCGCGCTCGGCGTCGGCCTCGCCGTCCTGATCGCGTTCGCGCCCACGTGGCCGCAGCTGCGCTCGACCGCGATCGCGCTCGAGGCCGCCGTGCTCGCCGTCGGGGCGGCGTCGATCCTGCCCGCCGTCGAGGCCGCGGAGGGCGACGACTTCGCGACGCAGGGCGCGGTCCTGCTCGTCGTCGTGCTCCTGGCGATGGCGGGCGCGGCGGCGCTGCAGGTGTGGAGCGCGCGCGCGGAGGAGGAGGGCACGACGCGACTCGGGGCCCTCGACGCGCGCCTTCCGAAGGTCGCGCTCGTCGCCGCGGCGGTCCTCGCCCTCGCGCCGTTCGTCGCCTCCACCCTCGACCGCGACGGCCAGAGCGGCGACCCCGCGTTCGGCGCGACCGCCGCGCGCTTCGGCGACGTCGGCAGCCGCCGCTACGACTACTGGGAGGCCGCCGTCGCGGGCTTCGCGTCGGACCCCGCCTTCGGCCGCGGCGCCGGCGGCTACCAGGCGATCTGGCTCGAGGAGCGCGACGTCCGCGAGCGCGTGGTCGACGCGCACTCGCTCGAGCTGGAGACCGCAGCCGAGCTGGGCGTCGTCGGCCTCGCCCTCCTGCTCCTCTTCCTCGGCGGCGTCGCCGTGGCGGCGCGCAGGGCGCGCGAGGCCGGCCCCGCCGCCGCGCTCGCCGTGTACGCCGCGCACTCAGCCATCGACTGGGACTGGGAGCTCCCCGCGCTCACGCTCGTCGCCATCGTGCTGGCGGGGAGCGTCCTCGCCGCGGCCGACCGCGCCGCGCAGCTCGGCGACGAGCGAGCGCTCGCGCGGTAGGGCCAGCGCCGCGAACGCCACGACGAACATCGCCACCTCCAGCGCCGCCTGCCATCCGGGCCGCACGCCGCCCCAGAGGGCCAGGCGCACCAGGAGGGCGAGCGCGGCGGCGGCGAGCACCGGCG
>DASVRH010000030.1:0-2971 GCA_036388715.1 Solirubrobacteraceae bacterium
ATGCAACGGAGTGCACGTGAAGCTCGCCAGGCGCAAGAAGCGGCGCAAGACTCCCCCGAAGCGCTGCAAGGTCGTCCGCAACAAGCGCACCGGGCGCAGGCGGAAGGTCTGCAAGAAGAAGGTCCATCGCCGCCGGCCGGCCGCTGCGCCGATCCCGCAGCCGCTGCCGCAGATCCCCGTCCCCTCCGCCGCCGCGCCTCCGGCCACGACGCCGGGCGCGTTCGAGCCGCCGCCCACCGACGACGCGCCCGCCCCGGCGCCCGCGCCACCGCCGCCTCCCCCGGCCAGCGCGCCCCTCACCCGCCGCGACGCGGAGCGCCTGCTGTGGCGCGCGGGCTTCGGGCCCCGGCGCGGCGAGGCCGAGACGCTCGCCGCCAAGGGCCGCACTGCGGCGGTCGAGTCGCTCACCCGCCCGGTCGGCTCGCCCTCCTTCAACGGCCCGTCCCCCGTGGACGAGGACGGCTTCCCGATCGACCCCGAGAACGTCTGGGGCCACGACCACACGTGGTGGATCGACCGCATGGTCCGCTCGAGCCAGCCGCTCGTCGAGCGGATGACGCTCATCTGGCACGACTGGTTCGCGACGACGAACGACGACGTCGGCGACGCGCGGCTCATGCTCGAGCAGAACCGCCTCTTCCGCGCCCACGCGCTCGGGTCGTTCGCGACGCTCGCCCGCGAGGTCACCCGCAACCCGGCGATGCTGATCTTCCTCAACGGGCTGGAGAACCACGAGGGCCGCCCGAACGAGAACTACGCCCGCGAGCTGATGGAGCTGTTCACGCTCGGCGCCGACCGCGGGGCGTACACGGAGACCGACGTGCGCGAGCTGGCCCGCGCCCTGACCGGGTGGACCGCCGACTGGGACGAGGAGGCCGGCACCTACATCGACTTCCGCGTCGAGCCGTGGCTGCACGACGACGGCACGAAGACGCTGTGGGACGGCACGTCCTACGAGAAGTCCGGCGCCTTCGACTGGGAGGACGCCGTGCGGCTGTGCCTCGAGCACCCGATGCACGCCGAGTTCTTCGTGCGCAAGCTGTGGAGCTACTTCATCCCGACGCCGCCGAGCGACGCGACGCGCACCGAGCTCCAGTCGCTCTACGTCTCCTCCGGCCGGCAGATCCGCCCCGTCGTCGAGGCGATCCTCAAGCACCCCGACCTCTACGACCGCGCGAAGCCGATGGTCAAGCCGCCCGCCGTCTACACCGCCGGCCTGCTGCGGGCGCGCAACCGGCCGGTCGACACGAACGCGTGGTCGTGGCTCGGCCAGATGTCGGGCCAGCAGCTCTTCTACCCGCCGAACGTCTCGGGCTGGAACGACAACGGCTGGCTCGACACCTCGACGATCCGCGGCCGGTGGGAGACCGTCTACGTCGCGATCGCGCCGTACGAGATCGACGGCGACGACTACCCCGCCGACGAGACGCCCGAGGAGGCGCTCGACAGCGCGCTCGCCTTCTGGGACCGCCCGACGCTCACGACGGAGACGCGCGCCGAGCTGCTGCGCTTCGCGACCGAGTCGATCCCGGCCACGCTCGCGAGCTGGGAGCAGGGCTACATGCGCGCCTACCGGCAGAACGCCCTGCGCCACCTCATCGCCACCGCCCCCGACTTCCAGACCTCATGAGCTGCTGCAACGACTTCACCCGCTCCCAGGCCCTGCGCGCCGTCGCCGGCCAGGGCCTGCCTTCCATCGAGCCCGGCATGCCCACGCCCGCCGGCACGGGCATGGACCGCCGCGCGTTCCTCCTGCGCGCCTCCGGGCTCGCGCTGTCGGTCTACGGCGCGGGGCAGCTCGCCCCGGGCGCGCTCGAGGAGGGCATCGCGCTGGCCGCCGAGGGCGACCCGGCGCCCGTGCTCGTCTCGATCTTCCTCTCGGGCGGCATCGACGGGCTCAACGTGCTCGCGCCGTACGAGGACTCGACGTACCTCTCGCTGCGGCCGACGCTGAAGGTCACGGGCGGCACGCCGCTGACCGAGGACCCGCGGCTCGTCTGGCACTCCGCGGCCGAGCCGCTGCGCGCGCTCTACGACGCGGGCAAGGTCAGCGTCATGCCGGCGATGGGCTACACGTCGCCGAACCAGTCGCACTTCACGTCGCGCCACTTCTGGGAGGTCGGGTCGCTCGACGTCCAGGCGCGGACCGGCTGGCTCGGCCGCTACCTCGACCGCGTCGGCGAGCCGAACAACGCCATCCAGGGGCTCTCGCTCGACTGGTCGCTCTCGCCGACGCTGGCGACGACGAACGTGGCGGTCGCCGCCACCTCGTCGATCGACGACTACACCTTCGACTCCCCCGGCGTGTGGGAGAGCCGGATGCGCGCGTCGATGCTCGACAGCTTCCACCGGCTCGGGACGCTTCCGGCCGGCAACCCGATCCTCGGCCAGGCGCGCCAGGCGCAGGCGAACTCGGCGATCCTGCGCGAGCAGCTCGCGACGCTGCCCGACGCCGACGGCACGACGCCGTACCCCGACAGCGACATCGGCGATCGGCTGCGCGGACTCGCCCGGATGCTCGGCGCGGGCCTGCCGGTCCGCTGCGCGACGATGATGGCGGACGGCGGCTACGACACGCATTCCAACCAGGCGACCGACTTCGAGAGCGGGCTGAGCGCGACGTCGCAGGCGATCGCCGCGTTCCAGGCCGACCTTGAGGCGCGCGGGCTCGCCGACCGCGTCCTCGTCCACCTCTGGAGCGAGTTCGGGCGGCGGCCGGAGGAGAACGGCTCGGCCGGCACCGACCACGGCGCGGCCGGCGTCGGCTTCCTCATCGGCTCGCGCGCGGCGGGCACGATGATCGGCGAGTACCCCGGCCTCGCGACGCTCGACGAGGACGGCAACGTCCGCGTCACCTCCGACTTCCGCGGGCTCTACTGCTCGCTGCTCGAGGACTGGTTCGACACCGAGGCCGAGGGGATCATCCCGCAGTCCTCGTCGTTCTCCCGGTACGCGGTCGTCGCATGAGGCG
>DASVRH010000031.1:0-19979 GCA_036388715.1 Solirubrobacteraceae bacterium
TCCGCCAGTCGCGACTGGAGCGCCCGCAGCGCCCGCGAGACACGGGCGCGCGCGTTCTCGGGGGTGATGCCGAGCCGCTCGGCCACCTGCTCGAACGACAGCTCGTCCACGACGCGCAGCACGAGGGCCTCGCGCTGGCGCGCGGGCAGGCGCTCGAGCTCCGCCGCGATCGCCCGTCGCAGTGCCGCGAGACCCGCGAGCTCCTCGATCCGCACGTGGCTCTCCGGCGACAGCTCGACCGGCTCGACCCCCAGCCGCGCGAGCGCCCGGCGCTCCGCGTAGCCGCGGCGCAGGTACGCGCGCAGCAGGTTGCGCGCGATGCCGTACAGCCACGCCCGCGCCGCGTCGTCGTCGCCGCCGCGGAACCGCCGGCGCGAGGCCCAGGCGACCGCGAAGGTCTCGCCGGTGAGGTCGAGCGCAGCCTGCGGGTCCAGCGTCCGGCGGGCCAGGAAGGCGAGGATCTCCTCGGAGTGGCGGGCGAACAGCTCGTCGTGGTCGACGTCCACTCCCTGAAGTGTCGCTTCGCCCGGGCGCTGTGACACCCTGCCGCCGGTGAACACCGTCCGCGACGACTTCCGCCCGGTCGCCGACGCGTTCGGCAGCCTCGTCGGCCGTGGCGCGGGCGGTGGCGCGCTGGTGGTCCGGCTGCACGGCGAGACGGTGGCCGACCTGGCCGTCGGGTGGGCCGACCGGAAGCGGACGCGGCGGTGGACGCCCGAGACGCTCGCGATCAGCTTCTCGACGACGAAGGGCGTCACGTCGACCGTCGTGCACCGCCTCGCCGAGCGGGGCCTGCTCGGCTACGACGACCCGATCGCTGACCACTGGCCGGAGTTCGGCGCGGGCGGCAAGGAGCGGGTCACCGTCCGCGACCTGCTGACCCACCGGGCCGGCCTGTACAGCGTGCAGGCGGTCGCCGACCGGGGCGAGGACATCCTCGACCACCTCGCGATGGAGGAGAGGCTCGCGGCGCGCGCCGTCCGCGCGCCGGCGCAGACCTCGGCCTACCACGCGATCACCTACGGCTGGCTCGTCGCCGGACTGCTGCGGCGGATCACGGGGAAGGGGCTCGCGGAGCTCTTCCGCACCGAGGTCGCCGAGCCGCTGGGGGAGGACGGGCTGCACCTCGGCGCTCCGGCGGGCGTCCGCGAGCGGGTGGCCGAGCCCGTCGGCTCCGCCCTGCGCCACCTCGGCTCGGCCGCGAAGGTGATGACCCCTCTGTGGACGCGCGCCGCGCGCGCCCGCGCGACCTTCGAGGCGCTCCACCTCGACGGCTTCGAGCGGATCTTCCTCGGCTCGGAGCCGCCGATCTGGGGAACCGAGATGGGCGCGGTCAACGGCGTCTTCAGCGCGCGCTCGCTGGCCGCGCTCTACAGCGCGCTGGCCGACGGCGGCGGCCAGCTCCTCAAGCCCGAGACCACGAAGGAGGTCGGCCGCGTGCAGGTGCGCCGGGCCGACGCGGTGCTCGGCATCACCATGCGCTGGCGCCTCGGCTACCACCACGCGTTCGTCGCCGGCGCGCAGGCGCCGTACGCCTTCGGCCACTACGGCTACGGCGGGTCGGGCGCGTGGGCGGATCCGGCGACCGGGCTGGCGGTCGGGTTCGTGACGAACCGGCTCGGCTCGCTGAGCACGCCCCTGGGCGACCTGCGGCTGATGCGCCTGAATCGGGTCATCCGGGACTGCGCCCTGTAGGCTCGCGCCGCTTCTGGCACCGACGAGGAAGGATCCGATGTCCACGACGTTCAGGAAGGCGGCCTCGCTCGCCGCGGTCGCGGCGCTCGCGCTGGGCGCCGCCGCGTGCGGCGACGACGACGACACCGGAGGCGGCGACGACGGCGGCAAGGTCGACACGGGCAACGCGGCGCCGCCCACGCTGCAGTTCACCGTCAGCGAGCAGGGCAAGAAGGCGACGCTCACGCCGCCGACCGACGCCAAGTCGGGCGTCGTGAAGATCTCGCTCAAGAACGAGGGCAAGAAGGTCCACGAGGCCCAGATCGTCCGCGTCACGGGCGGCCAGAGCGCGGCGGAGGTCATCAAGGCCGTCGGCTCCGAGGAGGGCGCGCCGATCCCGGACTGGATCGAGGACGGCGGCGGCGTCGGCACCGTCGAGCCCGGGCGCACCGGCGAGGTCATCCAGGACCTCGAGCCCGGCGACTACGTCGCGTTCGACCAGCAGAGCGACAAGCCGATCTCCGCGGAGTTCACCGTCGGCGACGACGAGTCCGACGCCGACTTCCCCGAGACCGACGCCACCATCACCGCCTCGGAGTACAAGTTCGAGACGAGCGGCCTGAAGGCGGGCGACAACATCATCACGTTCGAGAACACCGGCAAGGAGCTCCACCACGCGGTGATCCTGCCGATCCGGCCCGGCGCCACGTTCGCCGACGCCCGCAAGTTCCTGTCGAGCGAGAACGGGGACGAGGAGAAGCAGCCGCCGGTCGACTTCGAGGGCGGCGTCTTCACCGCGGTCATCGACGGCGGCGTCAAGCAGGTCACCCGCATCCCGATGCAGGCCGGCAAGTACGCCTTCGTCTGCTTCATCTCCGATCGCGCCGGCGGCCCGCCGCACGTCGCGAAGGGCATGATCTCGGAGGTCGACGTCAAGTAGGCCGGATCACGGCACGTCGAAGCGCTTCCCGGCCGCGTCGATCGTCTCGGCGGGGACCGGGAAGCCTCCGGCCTGCTCCTCCTCGAGACGCGCGCTCTTGGCGTCCGCGTCCTCGACGAAGTGCGTGCGCGGCGCGCGGAGGAACGGCAGCGAGACCGCTCCCCGCGTGATCGCCACGTCCTGGCCGGTCGGGACGTGCTCCCACCAGTCGGTGTTCGAGCCGGAGAGCAGGACGCCGATGCGGTGGCCCTTCTCGACGACCCAGTCCTGGCCGTAGAGCTTCAGGCGGACCTGGTGCTCGCCGGGCTCGCGGAGCAGCGTCGCGTTGCGCGAGATCATCAGCGCGTGGCCGTCGGCGTCGATGTCGTAGACGTTGGCGACGAAGTTCGCGCGCGGCGCCTCCGTCACGGCGCGAGCCATGATCACGGGCTCGCCGGAGAGCTGCACGGCGTGGCCGAGCGGGCGCGAGATCGTCCAGACGCCCTCGCCGGGCCCGCTGGTGCCGCTGTTCGCGCGGTCGTCGGTGTAGGTGCCCGGCCACAGGCGCGTGCCGTAGCGCTTCGCGTCGGCGGGCGGCCACATGTCCTCCTGGCGCCAGCGCCCGTCGAACTGCTGGACCGTCGCCGACGTCTCCGGGCCGGCGCCCTCCTGCTTGAGGAAGCGGTCGAGGAAGCGGTTGAGCTGGCGGACGAACGGCGCGGCGTCGCGGCCGGTGTCCTCCCAGCCGCGGACGTGGTCGAACTGGCCGAACCAGGCGTACTTCGGGCCCTGCATCGCCTTGAGGACGTCGACGGCGCCGTCGGGCTTCGTGTTCGCCTCGAGCAGGCCCTGGGTGAGGAAGAGCGGGGTGCTCGGCCGGCGCTCGCCGATCTTCGTGATCAGGTCGCGGGCCTGCCAGAACAGGGCGTTCTCGCGGTCCTCCTGCTGCTCGAGGAAGCTCAGCAGCGGGCAGCCCGGCCGCTCGATGTTCCCCTTCGAGGCATTGACCTGGTACTCCGGCGAGTCCTGCGGGCTGCCGGGCATCGCGGAGATGGCGTCGAAGAGCAGCGGCGTCAGGACCGAGTTCGAGTAGCGCACGCCGCCCGAGTACAGGTAGCGGTAGCCGGAGTACACGGGCTCCATCGAGATGACGGCGGCCAGGCCCTTGGGCTGGTTGGCGATGCCCATCAGGCCGGTCCAGCCGTCGTAGGACTTGCCGAGCATCGCGACGCGCCCGGTCGACCACGGCTCGCTGGCGGCCCACTCGACCGCGGCCTTGACGTCGGCCTGCTCGCCGGGCCCGCCCCAGTCCTGGCAGCCGGCGCTGCCGCCGGTGCCGCGCAGGTCCACGATGACGTACGTGTAGCCGCGCTGGATCGCCTGGGTGTGCTCGAGGAAGTCGTAGAAGCGGTGCGACGGCCCGCTCTTCGTCGGGTCGGGGGTCGTGTCGCCGCCGTGGTTCGTGTACGGGCTGACGGTGAGGATCACTGGCGTCTTCGTCGTCGGCGACAGGTGCGCGGGCCGCAGGACGTCGGCGTGCAGGACGGTCCCGTCCGTCGAGGGCAGGTAGGCCTCCTGCCACGTGGCGCCTGGCGGCGGCTCGGTGGCGGACGCGGCGGCGGGAAGGATCAGGAGCGTCGCGAGGACGGCGAGCAGGACGGAGCGCATGTCGGTTCAAACGCAACCGCCGCGCGGTTCTTGCGCCTGGGAGGTCCGGGCCGCCGGGCACAATGGGTCCGTGGCCACGCTGCAAGCGCGCGGCGAGGAGGAGGAGACGCCGCCCTCCGAGCTCAAGGACCTCGTCGTCATCACCGGCTTCTCGGGGGCGGGGAAGTCGACGGCGATGAACGTCTTCGAGGACGCCGGCTACTTCTGCGTCGACAACCTGCCGCCGGAGATGATCGCCGGGCTCGTCGAGCTCTTCCGCCACCCGGGGTCGAAGGTCGAGCTGGCCGCGGTCGTCTGCGACGTGCGCGGCGGCGAGTTCTTCGAGGGCCTGATCGCGGTGCTCGACGACTTCGAGCGGGCGGGCGTGCCGGGGCGCGTGCTCTTCCTCGACGCCGACGACGGCGCGCTGCTGACGCGCTACAAGGAGACGCGCCGGCGCCACCCCCTGGCGGCCGACGGCGGCGTCGCGGGCGGGATCGTCACCGAGCGCGAGATGCTCGCCCCGCTGCGCGAGCGCGCGGACCTGGTCGTCGACACGACCTCGCTGTCGGCGGCGGCGCTGCGCCGGCGCATCACGAAGGACATGCTGCCGCTCGAGCGCGAGCGGCTGACCGTGAGGTTCGCGTCGTTCGGCTTCAAGCACGGCCCACTGCGCGACGCCGACCTGATCTTCGACGTCCGGTTCCTTCCCAACCCCCACTACGTCGAGGAGCTGCGCCCGCTGACCGGCCGCGACGCGCGCGTCGTCGAGTACATCGCGCAGGACGGCAAGCTGGCCGAGCTCTACGAGCGCCTGCACGCGCTGCTCGACTTCCTCCTGCCCCAGTACCTGCTCGAGGGCAAGGCGCACCTGACGATCGCGATCGGCTGCACCGGCGGGCGCCATCGGTCGGTGGCGATCGCCGAGCACCTGGCCGAGCGCTACAAGGGGCGCGACGGCATCGCGGTGGACGTGCGCCACCGCGACACCGAGCTGTCCTAGAGCATCATGACGCTGGTCGTCGCCAGAAGGGCGGGATCCGGCCAGACCCGCGTGGCAGCCGACCTGCGCGTCACCGACAGCGACGACATCCGCCGCGGGTACCGGTTCGCCGCGCTCAAGAACGTGATCTTGAGCCCCACCATCGTCGTCGCGTCCGCGGGCAATGCCGACGCTGCAGGCGAAGCGATCCGGCGCATCCCGGAGCAGCCAAAGCGCATCTCCGACGTCCTGCCGATCCTTGAGGTGTCGTCCGGCACCGCAGGCGGTGGTTCAGCTGGCGTCGACTATCTCCTCGCTGATTCCCGGCTGGGGATCTATCGGATCACGGACAGCGGGGTCGAGGGACCACATGCCGCCGCGTGGATTGGCGACCAAGGCGCATTTGAGGTCTATCAATCGGGTTATCACGAGCTCCCCGAGAGCAGATTTGAGGAGGTCGACCCAGTGTCTGGTCGGCGATCGCGAGTCGATGAGTTCACCGAATTCGCGTTGCGAATGGGCGCTGGGCTCGAACGCGTGATCGACGACGACCGAATCTCAAGCGTTGGCGAGACCAGCCTGTCCGCGAGCACCTACGCGGACGGATTTCGCTACGACCCCACGATGGAGTTGAGCCTCGAGCGGGAGCAAGCAATCTCGCCCGAGGCTGCGCCCGTCAGTTGGGGCACTGTCGCCGAGGGTGGTTTCGGTTACGGCACAGTGCTTCCGGTGGAAGCCGGGGTCGGTGTGGTTGGCCTGTTCTTCCCCCACGCTGCGTTGGGTCTGCTCTACCACCCATTGGCGGGCGTCGAGCCGTTCGTCTACCGCTCCGATTCGCAACGGGCGTTCGAAGACCAAGTCTTCGCAGACCACGGCATCCGTATGAAAGGGGCCTTCGGGTTCGGTGCATTCGGCCGGTAAGCAGCTCGGTATCGCGGTGGACGTGCGCCACCGCGACACCGAGCTGCCCTAGATCACTTCTGGCGCGCGTTCCACTTCGTGTCGGCGGAGCACGAGATGACGCGACCCTCGCTCGAGCTGTAGCGGCTCGTGACCATGGCCAGCGTGCCCTTCGCGCGCCTGCCCGTGATCCGGCCGGCGATCTCGAGGCTGCCGTTGCCTTCCTTGTCGTCGCCCTTGTACTTGAAGCGGCCGTTCCTGACCCGCATCGCCTTCGGCGGGATCGCGGCGTTGAACTGGATGCCCTCGCCGATGCAGAAGAGGTTCACGCCGCCGACGAAGTCGACGACCTTGCCGCTGCGGACCTTGAAGTTCAGCGGGCGGTTCTGGTCGTTCTTGCCGGAGAAGCGCTTGGTGGGCGCCGCCGCGGCCGGGGCGACGGCGAGGAGGGAGACGGCCGCGAGGGCCGCGAGGAGGGAGATTCGACGCATGGGGACTGATTTCGGCGGCAGGGTCGCGCGGCTTGAACGCGAATCAGGGGCGGTGCTCGACCACATCGGGTTCGAGGTCTCCGACCTCGAGAGCTCCGCCGCCTTCTACGACGCCGTCTTCTACGCGCTGGGCACCCGCCGGGCGCACCAGTCCGAGCGCGCGATCGCCTACGGCGACAACGGGCCGGCGTTCTGGATCGTCGAGCGCGGTCGGCGGCCCGCGCCCGAGTACGGCCACATCGCGCTGCGCGCGACGGGCAAGGCGGCGGTCGAGGCCGCGCACGCCGCCGGCGTCGCCAACGGCGGCAGCGACGACGGCCCCCCGGCGGCCCGCCCCCACTACGGCCGGCACTACTTCGCCGCCTATCTGCGCGACCCCGACGGGCTGCGTGTCGAAGTGGTCTCAGGCGCGCGCTAGATAGGCTCTTTCGCCCGACTTGTGGCGACTCTGGAGGACTGACTAGCAATGCCCGTACGCGTAGGGATCAACGGATTCGGGCGGATCGGCCGCAACCTCTTCCGCGCGGCCAAGGCCGCGAATGCCGACATCGACTTCGTCGCGGTCAACGACCTGACCGACAACAAGACGCTCGGCCACCTCCTCAAGTACGACTCGATCCTCGGGCCCTATCCCGGCAGCGTCGAGGTGACCGGCGACGGCCTGCGCGTCGACGGCGACGACCTCAAGGTCCTCGCCGAGACCGATCCGGGCAAGCTGCCGTGGGGCGACCTCGGCGTCGACGTCGTCATCGAGTCCACCGGCCGCTTCACCGACCGTGAGAACGCGCAGAAGCACATCGACAGCGGCGGGGCGAAGAAGGTCATCATCTCGGCGCCCGCCAAGGGCGAGGACATCACCGTCTGCCTCGGCGTCAACTTCGACCAGTACGACCCCGACCAGCACCACGTCATCTCCAACGCGTCGTGCACGACGAACTGCCTCGCGCCGTTCGCGAAGGTGCTCAACGACGCGGTCGGGATCCGGCACGGGCTGATGACGACGATCCACGCGTACACGGCCGACCAGCGCCTCCAGGACCTCCCGCACTCCGACCTGCGCCGCGCCCGCGCCGCCGCCATCAACCTGATCCCGGCGTCGACCGGCGCGGCGAAGGCCGTCGGCCTGGTGCTGCCGGAGATGAAGGGCAAGCTGTCGGGCTTCGCGGTCCGCGCCCCCGTCCCGACCGGCTCCGTCGTCGACCTGACGATCGAGGCCGAGCGCGAGACGAGCGCCGAGGAGATCAACGAGGCGATGCGCGCCGCCGCCGAGAGCGACGGCCTCCAGGGGATCCTCCAGTACACCGAGGACCCGATCGTCTCGAGCGACATCGTCTCGAACCCGCACTCGTCGATCTTCGACGCGCTGCTGACGTCGGTCATCGACGGGACGATGGTCAAGGCCGTCTCCTGGTACGACAACGAGTGGGGCTACTCCAACCGCGTCGTCGAGCTGGCGCAGAAGGTCCTCGTGCCGCAGGCCGCGGCCACCTCGTGAGGACCCTCGACGACCTGGGGGACGTCGAGGGGAAGCGCATCTTCGTCCGGGTCGACTTCAACGTCCCCTTGCGGGACGGGTCGATCACGGACGACACGCGGATCCGGGCGGCGCTGCCGACGCTGAAGGAGCTGCGCTCGAAGGGGGGGCGGCTGCTGCTCGCCGCGCACCTCGGGCGGCCGAAGGACCGCGAGCCGGAGTTCTCGCTCGCGCCGGTCGCCGCGCGGACGGCGGAGCTGCTGGGGGGAGACGTCGCGCTCGGCGAGGACGCCTCGGGCGACGTGGTCATGCTCGAGAACGTCCGCTACGAGCCGGGTGAGACGAAGAACGACCCTGAGCTCGCTCGGCGGTGGGCCGCGCTCGCGGACCTCTACGTCAACGACGCCTTCGGGACCGCGCACCGCGCGCACGCCTCGACGGTCGGGGTCGCCGAGCTGCTGCCCAACGCGGCGGGCCGCCTGCTGCAGCGCGAGGTCGAGACGCTGGAGGGGATCCTTCGCGACCCCGCTCGTCCTCTGGTCGCGGTCGTCGGCGGCGCGAAGGTGACCGACAAGATCGGCGTCCTGAAGTCCTTCCTCCAGACCGCCGACACGATCCTCATCGGGGGCGCGATGTGCTTCCCGTTCTTTGCCGCGCAGGACCGGCCGGTCGGCTCGTCGCTGTGCGAGGCCGAGGGGATCGAGCCAGCGCGCGAGGTGCTGGGCGACAAGATCGAGCTGCCCGAGGACCTCGTGCTGGGCCGCTCGTTCGACGCCGACACCGACGTGAAGACGCTCGACGGGGTCGACGTGCCCGACGGGTGGATGGGGCTCGACATCGGGCCGCGCACGGCGGCGCGGTACGCGGACGTCATCGCGGGGGCCGGCACGGTCTTCTGGAACGGGCCGATGGGCGCGTTCGAGCTCGAGCCGTTCGCCGCCGGGACGCGCACGGTCGCCGAGGCGGTGGCCGCGGCGCCGGGGACGACGGTGGTCGGCGGCGGCGACAGCGCGGCCGCGCTGACGCAGTTCGGCCTGGCCGACTCCGTGACGCACCTGTCGACGGGCGGCGGCGCTTCGCTGGAGCTCTTGGAGGGCAAGCCGCTGCCCGGGGTGGAGGCGCTGCGATGAGCCGCACGCCCTTCATCGCCGGCAATTGGAAGATGAACAAGACGGCCGCGGAGACGCGCTCGTTCCTGGAGGCCCTCGGGGGTCGGTCGTACGAGGCCGTCGAGGTCGCGGTCTGCGTGCCGCACACCGCGCTGTGGGCGGCGTGCGACGCCGCTCCCGCCGGCGTCGGCGTGTACGCGCAGAACATGCACGAGGCGGACAGCGGCGCGTTCACCGGCGAGGTGTCGGCGCCGATGCTCGTCGAGATCGGGATCGCCGGTGTGGTGCTCGGGCACTCCGAGCGGCGGCAGTACTTCTGCGAGAGCGACAAGGCGCTGCAGCGCAAGGTCCCGGCGGCGCTGGAGGCGGGGCTGACGCCGATCTTGTGCGTCGGCGAGAGCGAGGAGGAGCGCGAGCGCGGCGACACCGAGCGCAAGCTGCGCACGCAGGTGCAGGAGGGCCTCCACGACGTCCCCACCGACCGGCTGCACGAGGTCGTGATCGCGTACGAGCCGATCTGGGCGATCGGGACCGGCAAGGTCGCGACGCCCGAGCAGGCGCAGGAGGCCTGCGGGTTCTGCCGCGCTCTGGTCGCGGATCGCTCGCGCGAGCAGGGGGAGCGGGTGAGAGTGCAGTACGGCGGGTCGATGAAGCCGGGCAACGCGGCGGAGCTGCTCGCGCTGCCGGACGTCGACGGCGGGCTGATCGGCGGCGCCTCGTTGGACCCGGACGACTTCCTCGCCATCGTGGATGCCGCGGTTTCCTAGCGCCGCGCTCGTGATCCTCGACGGCTGGGGGCTCGCGCCGCCCGGTCCGGGGAACGCGGTCGATCTCGCTTCCACGCCGGTGTTCGACGGGCTGTGGTCTTCGTATCCGCACACGCGGCTGACGGCGTGCGGCGAGGCGGTCGGCCTGCCGCCGGGGCAGATGGGCAACAGCGAGGTCGGGCACCTGAACCTCGGGGCCGGCGCGGTCGTGAAGCAGGACCTCGTGAGGATCGACGAGGCGGACTTCGCCGAGAACGAGACCCTTCAGGCCGCCCTCCGCGACACCTCCCGCCTCCATCTCGTCGGCCTGGTCTCCGACGGCGGCGTCCACTCCTCGCTCGACCATCTCGAGCGGCTCGTCGCACTCGCGCGGTCCACGGGCGTCGAGGACGTCGTGGTCCACGCCTTCACCGACGGGCGCGACACGTCCCCGCACGGCGGCGCGGACTTCGTCGCGCGGGTCGAGTCGTGGGAGGGCGTGCGGGTCGGCACCGTCGTCGGCCGGTACTTCGGGATGGATCGGGACAAGCGCGAGGAGCGGACCGAGAAGGCGCGGGCGCTGCTCGTCGAAGGCGCCGGCGAGCACCACGCCGACACCGGCGAGTCCGCGGTCCGCGCCGCGTACGAGCGCGACGAGACCGACGAGTTCATCGCGCCGACGACCGTGGGCGACGAGGCGCGGATCCGTGAGGGCGACAGCGTCCTGATGTTCAACTTCCGACCCGACCGGATGCGGCAGATCGTGACCGCCCTCGCCCCGCACGCCGGCCGCGTCACCACGCTGACCGAGTACGAGGAGGGCTGGCCCTACCCGGTCGCGTTCCCTCCGGCCCGTCCGTCGGTGACCATCGCGTCGGTGATCGCGGAACGGGGCGAGAAGCAGCTGCACGTCGCCGAGACGGAGAAGTACCCGCACGTCACGTACTTCTTCAACGGGGGCGAGGAGGAGCCGTATGACGGCGAGGACCGCCGGCTCGTGCCGTCGCCGCGCGACGTCCCCACCTACGACCACAAGCCCGAGATGAGCGCGCGCGAGGCCGCCGACGCCTTCATCGCCGGCTGGGCGGAGGACCAGCCGCGCTTCGGGATCATCAACTTCGCCAACCCGGACATGGTCGGCCACACAGGGTCCATCCCGGCCGCGATCAAGGCGTGCGAGACGGTCGACGGGTGTCTGGGCGACGTCGTCACTGCCGTGCTCGACAGCGGCGGGGTGTGTGTGGTCACCGCCGACCACGGCAACGCCGACGAGATGCTCGAGGAAGACGGCTCACCCGACACCGCCCACTCGCTGAACCCCGTGCCGTTCATCGTCACGGCCTCCGAAGTGACACTCTCCGGCGAAGGCATCCTCGCCGACGTCGTCCCCACGATCCTCGAATTGCTCGGCATCGACCAGCCGGCGGAGATGACCGGCCGCTCCCTGCTCGCCACGTCATGACCCTCCCGCGCGCATCCCTCGCCGCCTTCTGGCTCCTCGCCGGGGCGATGCACTTCATCCGCCCGAAGTTCTACGACGCGATCACACCGCCGCCCCTCCGCGACCACGCGCGAGAGATCACCTACGCCAGCGGCGTTGCCGAGCTCATCGGAGCGGCGCTCGCGGCGGCGGGCCCGAGGAAGGTCGCCCGCTGGTACCTGCTCCTCCTCCTCGCCGCCGTCTACCCCGCGAACGTGATGATGGTCTTCGAGCCCGACCGCTACCCGATCCCTCGCTGGGCCCTCGTCGCCCGCCTCCCGATCCAGTTCGTCTTCGCCTGGCACGCCATCACGGCGACGCGCCCGGCGGGACCACGGTAAGGAGTCGCCGGACGGTCGTCCCGTTGCCGACCCCGCGCACCACGGCCCGTACGACTGCTCTTCGCTTCGTCGCGAGCCGCCTGAGCGTGGCAGCCGGGACCGGGACCCGGAGACGCCTGAGAGCACCTGCCGGCAGGTCGAAGCGCTTGACCGCGGCCTTGCGAGCGCCTCCCCGCCGGCTGCTCAGGCGCGTGGCCCGCAGCGTCAGCGTCCCCATGCAGCGAGCGGGGAACGCGCCGACGCACTGGAGCGCCACCCTCACTCCGCGCCGGCGGGCCACCACGGTCGCGCGCTTGATCCGCACTCGTGCGTGCCGGACGCTCGTGGCGACGCAGCTCACGTCCTTCGTGATGCTCGCCAGCCGGATGGAGCCTCCGGACGCCTTGCCGTCGCCACCACAGTCGATCGACATGTCGTAGTCGCGCCCCGGTGTCCCACTGGCCGCAGAGGACGCGACCTCCACGCTGCCCCCTGGTGGCACCTGGGTCGAGCCGCCGTCGCCGTTGCCGGCGAGGGCCGCGACCGTCACGGCTCCGACCTTGACGTCGAAGCGACCTGGGTCGGTGGCGGGAATCAGACGCTGCACGATGCTGACGGTCGGCGGGGACGGCGGTGGCGGGGTCGCCACGACGACGGGATCAGGTGCGTCGGTTAGTGTCACCGCGAGGTTCGCCACCGGCGCGACCACCCGGGTCGTCAGCGTCCTCGAGCGGTCTGCGACGTCCGGATCACTCGTCGGAGGCGACACCTCGAGCGGGAGCGAGACGCTGGTGTCGGCGGTGATGCCCGGATCCACCTGGGCCGTGAGGGTGAAGGCGGCCGAGCCGACCGCGGCGCTCTCGTCGGAGCAGGTCACGGCACCGGACGAGCCGACTGCGGGGGTGCTGCAGGACCAGCCCGCGGCCGACGTGAACGACCGCAGGCGGAGGCTGCTCGGCAGCGTCACGGTCAGCACGGCGCCCCTCGCAGGGTCGGGGCCGTCGTTGGCAGCCGTGATGTCGTAGGTCAGGTTCTGGCCGGGCGCTACGGGATCGGGCGAGTCGGTGCCGGTCACCGACAGGTCTGCCGTCCTCGAGCAGGGAGTGATCGTGTTCGTGTCCAGGGTGACGCTCCCGACACGTGCCAGCGCCCGTCCGCTCAACGACGCGCCGGTCGTGAGAACCACGCTGGTCTGCGCGAGAACGCTGCCCCCGAAGCTCGAGCCCGAGCCGAGGACCGCGCTGGAGCCGACCCGCCAGAAGAGATTCGGCGCACACCCCTCGCCTTCCGCGTTCGTGAGGGTGACCGACGAGCCCGAGGCGGTGGCCAGAGTGCCGCCCACCTTGAACAGGAAGAACGCGTCAGGATTGCCCTGGAGGTCGAGCGTGAGCGCTCCGGTGAGCTGGGCCCCGCCGGAGAAGCAGTAGACGCCCGGGGTGAGCGTCAGGCCGGCGAGGTCCTGGCCGGTCAGGTCCACGTCGCACGGCGTGCCGGCCGCCGCGTCGTATGCGCTGGTCAGCTGCGTCTGCGCCTCGGCGGCGGTCGCGTCACCGGCGTGGATCGTCCCCCCGACGATGACTCCGGGCGGGAACCCCGTGACCGATGAGCCAGGGGACACTCCGACGCTGCGCGCCACGGTCGTCGAGTTGTTGTTGTTGACCGACGTCCCGGCCAGCACGCCGAACCGATCGAGCGTCCCCCCGAGGGAGACCTGTGCCGTCGCCGGAGCCGCTGCGGCGCAGAGCGTGAACAGCAGCGCTCCCAGTGTTCCTGCGAAACGTTGCCGCACGGCTGCTCCGATTGTCGAGGGGCTTCGAGCCTACTCGGTCAGTCGCCGGCCGTCGGCCACCGCGAAGAGCGGCCAGGGGTCGGGGACCCCCTTGAGCTCGTGGGTCCCGCGGGGGTCGAAGGCCAGGCCGGAGCCGGAGACGAGCGGGGGGACGGCGCCGGAGACGAGCACCTGTCCCGGCTCGGCGAGCGCTGCGACCCGGGCGCCGATGTGGACGGCCATGCCGCCGACGTCGTCGCCGCGCAGCTCGATCTCGCCGGTGTGCAGGCCGGCGCGGACGGCGAGGTCGAGGGCGGGGGCGGCGCGGGCGATGCCGAGGGCGCAGTGGATCGCTCGGGCGGGGCCGTCGAAGATCGCTAGGGCGCCGTCGCCGGTCGTCTTGACGAGCCGGCCCTGGAACGCGCCGACGTGTGCGGCGATCATCTCGTCGTGGGCCTCGAGGCGGGCGGTCCAGGCGGCGTCGCCGAGCGCCGCGGCCCGCTCGGTCGACGAGACGATGTCGGTGAAGAGGATCGTGGAGAGGACGCGGTTACCGCTGCCTGCACGACCAACCCCGGTGAGGAACTGCTCGATCTCGTCGAAGAGCGCGTCGACGTCGCCGGAGAACCACGCGTTGTCGTCGCCCTCCAACTCGACGAGGCGGGCGTCGGGCACCCGCTCGGCGATCAGCCGCGCGTGGCCGTCGCGGACGTGGCGGTCGCCGCGGCGGCGGAGGAGCAGCGTCGGCGCCTGGATGCTCGGCAGCACGCCGAGGAGATCCGACCGCATGAAGACGCGGTACACCGCCGAGGCCTCACCGGGCCCGCCGCCGAGTCGCTCCGAGCGCAGGTACCAGCGGCGGAAGAGCGGGTCGCCCGCGCGGGAGGGCGCGACCCAGTCGAGCAGTGGCCCGCGCCCGACGGTCTCCCGGTAGAGCTGGACGTATCGCTCCGCGCTCTCCTCGGGCATCCCGAACGGCGTGTCGGGTCCGCGGATGTAGCGCGCGAACGGGTTGACGAGGGCGAGGCTGTCGACGCGCGACGGGTTGGTGGCCGCGAAGAGCATCACCGGCAGGCAGGGCTCGGAGCTGGCGACGATCGCCGCGCTCTCGCTCTCCGCGGCGTCGAGGACGGTGAGGATGTCGTCGGTCCACGCCTGGAGCGCGGGGAGGTCCTGGAGGTCGACGGAGTCCGACGATCCCCAGGCGCGCATGTCGCAGAGGATCAGCCGGCCGATCGACGCGAGCCGGCCGAGGGCGCGGGCGGCGAGCGGGTCGTCCCAGATGAGGTCGATCGGCGAGCGCTCCTCGGCGACGAAGAGGATGTCGCGCGGGCCGCTGCCCGTCACCTGGTAGGCGAGATGATGTCCCTCGCGGGCGATCGCGTACCGCGTCTCCGGAGCCTGCGCCACGCGCGGACTCTACGCGCGGCGTCGCACGACCATGCGCCCGCGGCGCACGACGACGCGCACCCGCCGCTGCTTCACCCGTATCCGCCTCACGAACCGGCAGTCCGGGCGCAGTCGCGCGCGGCGGACCTTCCTGCCGGCACGGATGCGGACGGCGCCCCGGCAGCGGCGCGCTCCGTGGACGCGGCCGCTCACCCAGAGCCGGCCGCGCGACAGGCGGAGGATCTTCACGACGAGTCCGCGCGGACGAGCGGGGCGGCGGGGTGGCCCCGGCGGCGGACTGCCTCCCGCGCCGTCTCCTCCGGAGGGGCCGGCGCCGCCGAGCGGCCGCGCCTCCGTCCCCACCTCGCCGAGCAGCGCGCGGAACGTGTCGAACGCCGGCTTGCGCGAGTAGTCGTCGCGCAGCAGGCCGACCGCCGCGAAGAGGTCGGTGCCGTCGGAGTTGTTGTCGCGCAGGTTGAAGTAGCGGTAGTCGCTGATCCCGAGCTCGCCCGACCAATTGTGCACGTCGCGCAGGGTGGATTCGAGGTCGCGGACCTGCGTCTCCTCCGTCCGCCCGAGATTCGTGGCGTAGCCGTTCTCGCTGATCCAGACGTCGACGGCGTCGCCGAGCTTCGCCTTCGGCATGTAGCAGCGGCGCAGCAGGGTCAACGCCTCGATGACCTCGGCGCCCGCGGTCACGCCGGGTCGCGGCGAGGGCGGCCACACGAGCCCCGGGTAGATCTGCAGCCCGACGTAGTCGACGGCCTCGCGGAACCCCGGCGTCGCGTCCGCCCGAGCGCCGATGTCCTCCCAGAACTTGCGGTCGGAGTCCGGCGACCAGCGCCACATCATCGAGAAGCCGAGCCGCACGTCGGGACGGCCCATCGCGTCGAGCTCGGCACGAGCGACGACGGTCCCGCGGACGAGCGCGTCGACGACGCCCTCGTACGCCCCGTCCGACGTGTTCTGCGACCCGCTGAAATTCGCCTCGTTGGTGATCGACAGCGCGGTCAGGGCGGGGCGCTTGCCCAGCTCGCGCACGACGGCGCGGACGTACTCCTCCCACGCCGGGATGTCGCCCTCCTTGCCGGGAGGCGGGTGGTAGCGCACCTGCGACTCGACCTCGAAGCCCGCCGCCCCGTACTGGTCGACGTAGCCGGCGAACGTCCGGATCCCCTCGTCCCCGTCGGCCCAGAACAGCCGGTTCAGCCGCATGACGAGCGCGCGACCCGGCGGGCGCAGCTCGTTCAGCGCGGCGAGCGCCTTGCCCTCGTCCTCGGGCGCGACCTGCGCCTGCGAGCCCCCGACGCTGCCCGCCGCCCGCGGCGTGATGCCGAAGTGGATCGGGTGCGCGGGCTTGGTGACGGGCGGGGGATCCGCCGTCGTGCAGTTGGCGTCGTACTCCTGCGCGAACGCCGCGCCGGGGAACGCGAGCACCACCACCGCGCTGACCAGGAGTCGTCGCACGGCGCGAAACGTAGCGCCGCGCGGGTAGCCTCGCGCCGGATGGACGACGCCGACCTCGAGGTCCTCGACCGCATCCAGCGGCGCGTGCTGTGGCTCTCGACCGCGATCGTCCACCACGCCAACCGCGTGCGCCCCAACCCGTCGGGGATCCAGGTCGGCGGCCACCAGGCGTCGAGCGCCTCGATGGTCTCGCTGATGACGGCGCTGTGGTTCGCGTTCCTGCGCGCTCCCGACCGCGTCTCGGTCAAGCCGCACGCCTCGCCGGTCCTGCACGCGATCAACTACCTGCTCGGCGAGCTCGACGCCTCGTACCTGTCGCGGCTGCGCGAGTTCGGCGGGCTGCAGTCGTACCCGAGCCGCTCGAAGGACCCGGACCCGGTGGACTACTCGACGGGAAGCGTCGGCATCGGCGCGACGGCGGTCGTGTGGGGAGCGATCGCACACCGCTACGTCGCGGGGCACTTCGACGTCCCCGTCGGCGGGCGGCAGATCGCGCTGCTCGGCGACGCCGAGCTCGACGAGGGGGCGGTGTGGGAGGCGATCGCCGACCCGAACGTGCCGAAGCTGGGGGAGGTGCTGTGGGTCGTCGACCTCAACCGGCAGTCGCTCGACCGCGTCGTCCCCGACATCGCCGCCGGGCGCCTCGCGCGGATGTTCGAGGCCGCGGGATGGCACACCGAGATGGTCAAGTACGGCGCGCGGCTGCGCGAGCGCCCGGAGCTGCGCGAGCGCATCGACGCGATGCCGAACGAGGAGTACCAGAGCCTCCTCCGTGCTGATGCGAAGACGTTGCGCGAGCGCATCGAGGTCGACGTCTCCGACCTCGACGATCCCTCGCTCCTCGCGACCTTCCGCGACCTCGGCGGTCACGACCTCGCCGCGCTGCTCGAGGGCTTCACCCGCGCGGACGCCGACCGCGATCGGCCCAGTGTCGTCTTCGCCTACACGATCAAGGGCTGGTCGCTCCCGATCGAGGGCCACCCGTCGAACCACTCGGCGCTGCTCACCAAGACGCAGTTCGCGGATCTCGCCGCCTCCCTCGGCACCGACGTCGACGACCCCTGGCAGCCCTTCGCGCCCGACTCCGCGGAGGCCGCGCTCTGTGCGCGCGTCTCGAAGGCGCTGCGCCGCGAGGAGCCGCCCGCGGCCGAGCCGCCGCCGCTGCCGCATCAGTTCACCCGCGGCCACTCGGGCACCGAGTCCACGCAGCAGGCGTTCGGGCGCTTCTTCGTCGACCTCGTCCACGAGGCGCCCGAGGCGGCCGAGCGCGTCGTGACCGTCTCGCCCGACGTCGCTTCCTCCACCAACCTCGGCGGCTGGATCAACCACGCGGGCATCTGGTCGCCGGGCGAGCGCGTCGACTGGTTCGCCGACGACCCGGACACGCTCGTGCGCTGGCGGGAGTCCGATCACGGGCGGCACATCGAGCTCGGGATCGCCGAGGTCAACCTCGTCGGGCTGCTCGGCGAGCTCGGCGCGACGTGGAGCCGCGACGGCCAGCCGCTGCTGCCGGTCGGCACCATCTACGACCCGTTCGTCACGCGCGCGCACGAGCCGTGGTCGTTCGGGATCTACGCCGGCGGGCAGTCGATCCTCGTGGGGACGCCGTCCGGCGTGACGCTCGGGCCCGAGGGCGGCGCGCACCAGTCCGTCATCACGCCGTCGATCGGGATCGAGCAGCCGGGCTGCGTCGCGTGGGAGCCCGCGTTCGGCCAGGACTTCGAGTGGGCGTTCCTGCACGCGCTCTCGCGGCTCGGCCGACCGGACGGCGAGGCCGCGTACTTCCGCCTCTCGACGCGGCCGGTCGACCAGTCGCTGAGCGGGAAGCAGAGCCGCGAGGACGTGCTCGCCGGCGGCTACGTCCTGCGGCGCGGAGGCGCGGCGGTGACGATCGTCGCCGTGGGCGCGCTCGTCCCGGAGGCGCTCGTCGCCGCCGAGGAGATCGACGCCGAGGTCGTCGTCCTCTCGAGCCCGGACCTCGTCTTCCGCGCGCTCCAGGCCCGCCGCGGCCTGACCGACGGCGACGACGCGATCCTCGACCGCCTCTTCCCCGAGCCCCGCCCGCTCGTCACGCTGCTCGACGGCCACCCCCACACGCTCGCCTTCCTCGGCGGCATCCACGGCGTCCCGGTCTCCGGCCTGGGCGTGACGCAGTTCGGCCAGTCGGGCGACATCGCGGAGCTCTACGCCTACCACGGCATCGACGCCGAGACCGTCGTCGGCGCCGCGCTCGACCTCCTCTAGCGCGGCGGGACGACGCGCTCGACCCAGTCCGTGAGGCTCGCGAGGAAGCGCGGGTCGATCGTGTGCGGGATCTCCGACTCGTGGTACGTCACGTCGGCGCCCGCGGCCTCGAGCCGCTCGCGCGCGGCGCGGGCGAAGTCGACGGAGATGATCTGGTCGCGGGTGCCGTGGCCGATGGCGACCGGGAAGCCCCGCGGGATGTCGTCGCGGAGGGCCCACGACTCCACCGTGGGGATGAAGCCGCTCAGCGCGACGATGCCGGCCGGGAGGGGGCGGCCCTGGCCCAGGCCGACCGCGTACGACATCACGGTCCCCTGGCTGAAGCCCCCGAGGATCGTGCGGCTCCAGTCCAGGTCGAGCGAGTCGAGGAAGGCCGTCAGCGCGCCGTAGCCCTGCGCCCACGTGTCGGGGTCGGGGTAGCCGACGCGCGGGACCATGTACCAGTGCTGCCCGCCCGGCGGGAGGTGGAGCGGGCCGCCGGGCGTGACGCCGAGCCGCCGGCGCTTCGGGTCGAGGACGTCGAGCAGCGGGAAGAGGTCGTCCTCGCTCGTGCCGCGCCCGTGCATCAACACCAGCGCGCCCTCGGGGTCGCCCGCGGCGGGGCGGATGCGGTGCGGAAGGGTCATCGAGGCGGGGTCGTCAGCGGGGTCAGGCGGCGCTCGAGCCGGTCGCGCAGGTGCTCGTGCTGGGGCGGCAGCTTCAGCTCCTCGCCGAGGCTCTCGACGGGCTCGTCGACGTGGAAGCCGATGTCGCGTGTCGCGAGCTCGAAGAGGACGCCGGCGGGGACGCGGAAGTAGACGGAGTGGAAGTACGTGCGGTCGCGCATCGTCGTCGGGTGGCCGCCGGCCGCGCGGATCCGCTCGCGCCACGCCTCGAGCTCGGCGTCGTCGGCCGCGTTCCACGCGATGTGGTGGACGGTGCCGGCACCCTCCAGCCCGGCCTCCGATGGCGGCTCGTCCCACTTGAGCTGCCCGCGCCGCTCGGCGCCGCCGGCGATCCAGCGGCCCTGGTCGTCGCGCTCCATCCCGAGCGCCTCGAGCAGCGGGACGGTCGCCTCGGCCGCGGGGGCGGGCGTGTAAGCGCGCACGCCGTGGAAGCCGGCGATCGCGTGCTCCGCCGGGATGTCGGGCGCCTCGGCCGCCAGCGGCGCGTCGGGGGCGTCGGCGACGACGAGCGCGTTGGTCAGGCCTTCGGGGTCGTCGAAGCGCAGCACGCGCTCCCGGCGCTCGACGGCGACCCCCTCGGCGCCGAGGCGCTGCTCCCAGAACGCGAGCGCCTCGGTGGACCCGACGCGCCAGCAGACCGTGTGCACCATCCCGGCGCCGGCGCGCCCGCGGCGGGCGTTCGGGAACTCGAAGAACGTCATGAT
>DASVRH010000032.1:0-18771 GCA_036388715.1 Solirubrobacteraceae bacterium
GAGCGCGAGGGCGCCGACCGGCTGCGCCGCGCGCAGCGGCGCGCGACCCAGGAGGCGCTCGACCACGGCCTCGAGCTGGTCGGCCTCTGGCTGCGCGACCTCGCCTGCGTCGAGGCCGGCGCCGACGACCTCGTCCACAACAGCGACCGGCTCGACCAGCTGCGCGACGACGCGGTCCCGCGCGACTACGTCCTCGGGCAGGAGCACGTCGAGGAGACCCGGCGCCGCCTCGACCTCAACGTGACCGAGGAGCTCGCGCTCGAGCAGCTCGCCTACCGGCTGGGCGCGATCTAGGCGGCGATCGGGCCGAGCCGCGCCTCGCGCCCGTAGAGCTCGAAGGCCCGGAAGGCGCTGAAGTGCGCGTGGTCCGGGCCGTGGAAGTCGGCCGAGCCGGTCGTGAGCAGGCCGCGCTCCTCGCACGCGTCGGCCAGCAGGAGCGTCTGCTCCTTGGTGTGCGCGACGTAGAAGACCTCGACGCCGTCGATCCCGAGCTCTTGGAAGCGGTCGACGGTCTCCAGCACCGCCGGGTCGGCCTTGATGTCCCAGAACGGGTGGGCCCACACGGCGACGCCGCCGGCGTGGTGGATGAGGTCGATCGCCTGCTGGACGGTCGGGAACGTGCGGGCGCGGTACGCCGGCCGGCCGGGGATGAGGTAGGCGACGAGGAGGTCGGAGAAGTTCGCGAAGCCCTCCTCCTCGATCTTCTTCGCGTTGGCGGGGTGGTTGAACGCGGCCTGCGAGAGGTGGGGGCGGCCGATCGGCTTGCCGGCCGCGCTGCGCTGTTGCAGCACGGACTCGTCGATCTCCCAGCCGAGCTCCTCCAGGGCGCCGCGCATCTTGGCCGCCCTCACCTCGCGGTCGCCGCGGTAGGTGCGCAGCGTCTCGCGGAGGTGCTCGTCGGTGTGGTCGATCCCGTAGCCGAGGATGTGGAGGTCCTCGTACTCGGCCTGGACGGAGGAGATCTCGACGGCGCGGACGACGTTCACGCCGACCCGCCGCCCCGTCTGGAGCGCCTCGTCGACGCCGTCGACCGTGTCGTGGTCGGAGAGAGCGAGCAGCTCCACCCCGGCCTGGGCGGCCAGCTCGACGACCTCGCGGGCGGGCAGCGCGCCGTCGGAGTGGATGGAATGGGACTGGAGGTCGAACGTGGGGGCGGGCACGAGGACGTGGGTTCTACCGTGTTCCGCCGTCGTGGCCTCCTCCGCCGAACGCCAGCTCCTCCTCGCGCCCGATGCGGTGGCCCGCGCCGCCGCCCCGCTGGCGCCCGACGCGCAGTCGCGCTGGATGCTGCGCCAGCGCCGCGACGTGCGCCGCTCGTTCGCCGACGAGGTGTTCGGCCGCGACGACGAGGAGCGCCTCCAGCAGGCGTGGATGCTGCGCCAGCCGCGCGAGCTGCGCGACAGCTTCGTCGAGCACGTCCTGATGAAGCAGGACCCGCCGCCGCGCGAGGAGATCTGGATGCTGCGCCAGGAGGACTCGGTGTGCGAGTCCTACGTGCGCGAGGTGCTGCTCGCCTAAGCGGCGGGCGGCTCGTAGTCGAAGGCCTCGTTGCGCAGCAGGCGGCCGTCGTCGTCGGCGGCGAGGCCGTGCGTCTTCAGGCCGGCCTCGAGCATGCGGGCGTCGTGCAGGCGCGCGTCGTAGAGGCACAGGACGGTCATGCCGTGCTCGACCGCCGTCTCGTGGGCGAGGCGCTCGTACTGGATCCAACCCTCGATCGACGTGAAGTCCTGGATCGGCTCGTCCGCGCAGCCGACGACGAACACCGGCCGCGGCTCGAGCTGGGCGATCTCGCGGAAGCGCCCGACGACGCCCTCGGGGCTGAACATGGGGCCGTAGTTGTCCGACGGCGGCTCCCAGGCGATCGCTCTCGTCTCGTCGGCTTCGAGCTCGATCGTCACGAGGTCCTCGAGGTCCTGAGGGAGCGCGGCCATCACCAGCGCGCCCGCCTCGAGGCCGTGCCTGATGAACTCCGTGGCGACCTCGGCCACCTGCTCGAAGTCGTCGAAGACCGCGATCGAGTGGTCGCCGTGCGAGACCGCCCGCGGCACCCGCTTGGCCTCGGCGAACGACGCGGCGTCCATCACCAGCCGCTTGCGCTGCGCCCCGCACTCGGGGCAGGGAGCCGCGTTCGCCTTCGATGACGAATACGTCATCTCGTTGCACCGCGAGCACTCGAAGACCGGCACGGAGGAAGTCTCCCCTCAAGAGGACTGGACTAACACAGAGAACGCTACACGCCCGGCGAACGTGACGCGAAAGTGAGCCGAATGTGTCGAAAGGTCTGATCAACGGCCCGAACCCCCCGCGCGCACGCGCGCCGCTAAGCTGCCCAGGCCCCGCCGACGTAGCTCAGCTGGTAGAGCACTTCACTCGTAATGAAGGGGTCGCCGGTTCGAGTCCGGCCGTCGGCTTGTCGCGAAGTCCCTGCAACACGCGAGAACCCGACTTCGCCACACCAGCCACAAGGTCCCAATGGGGTCCCGCGACCGATCTCATCCGCGTCTCTTGTGGCGAGCCCGGCCGCGGCCCGACGTTACTGACGATCGCCGAGGCGGCCGAGCGGCTCCAGGTTTGCGAGCGCACGGTCCGCCGGGCCATCGACGCCGGCGTGTTGCGCGCCGCCCGCGTCCGCAGCACGAGGGCCGAACGCGGCTGCTTCACCGTGATGACCTTGGGCGCTGGCTCCACCACGAGCCGTCATGAACGCCTCTCGACCCGGGCGCCGTGCCTGGAGGTCCCGCCGACGCTACGGGCTGACGGCAGATGTCGGGGTCGCCACCGCACGTCAACGCTCCGCGAGTGCACACCGCTGACGTGTTCCTCGCTCGAGGCCTACTCGCGCGTCTCCGCCGAGTCCCGCCGCAAGCCGCCCCAGCCGGCGGCCGTCCTGATCGGCGAGGCACGCGCGGCGCACGGAGCCGCGCGTCCCTGATCCGATCCCGATGCTAGAGGCATGCTGGTCATTCAAGGCCCGGGCACACGCACGGGCGCTTACGCTTTTCGCATCCGGCACCCCGGCCGCCGGACCCTCACATGGCATCAACCGAGTGCGCTTCGCCCACCAACGGCTGGTGAACCAGTAGCTTGCAGACGCTTGCGAGCAAGCGCCAAATACGGTCGCGGACCGCTCGTCCGAGCGGCGTCGGGAGCTCCGATCGGTGAGTCGCCGTCGGTGACCATTCCCCGGTCGTCGTCTAGCTCGCCGAGCGGGGGTTCTACCAGCGTGAACATTCTGTCCTACAACCCTGGCCACGATGGAGCGGTCGCCCACCTGCGCGAGGGTCAGCTCGTTTCCTCCGTCGAAGCGGAGAAGGACTCCAACTACCGGTACACCCCCGTCGCCGCGGGGAACGTGTTGGACGCGTTCGCCCGACTAGAGCAACTTCCCGACGCAGTGTGTACGGGAGGCTGGTGGCCTGGCGAGGCGCATCCGACCGGGTCGCCGTCCCATGTCGGGTATCGCGGGATCGCTCGAGACGGGATTACTGTGAATCATCGCCGCCTGATGGGAAAACCGGTCCCGTACTTTTCCTCCTCCCACGAAAGGTCGCACCTACTCTGCGGATTCGGAATGTCGCCTTTCCCCCAAGGCTCACCGTGCCACGCACTGGTGTGGGAGGGGGCGATCGGCGCGTTCTATGAGATCGATGCGGACCTGAGTATCAAATTGATCGCGGATGTGATGGACGAACCGGGAAACCGGTACGCCTCGATCTACGGTCTGGCCGATCCGACGTTCCCGAAGAACGCGCCGTTCTCCCGATTGTCGGATGCAGGGAAGTTGATGGCCCTCGCCGCGTTCGGCTCTAGGAGCACTCCGACCGCCGAGGAGGAGGAGCTGATGGCCTTCCTTCTCTCCTCTGAACACGTTCGGCTTGACCTATACGATCAACTTGATACCTGTGCTTATTACAACGTCGGGACCGACGACTCAGAATTCCGAAACTTCGCGGGTATTTTCAGCGACCGCATCTTCGATGTTTTTCACCGGTTCGCAGAAACGAACATGCGCAGAGGGCTGCCGTTGGTCATTGCCGGAGGTTGCGGGCTGAACTGCGACTGGAATACGAAATGGAGGGAGAGCGACCTCTTCTCCGACGTTTTTGTGCCTCCCGTCGCTAACGATTCCGGTTCGGCAATCGGGACGGCGATTGACGCTCAGCTTCACTTCACGGGCAATGCCAAGATCGAGTGGGATGTCTATTCCGGACTGAGTTTCAGCACGGATTCGCCCGTTGCTCCCGGCCGCTACGAGATCAGAGACGCAAGCTACGACGAGGTTGCCCGCATGCTGAGCAGGGGCCTGATCCTCGGCTGGGTCAGCGGCAGATACGAGATTGGTCCTCGCGCGCTCGGCAATCGGTCAATTCTCGCCGCGCCATTCGACGACCGGATAAGGGTGCGCCTGAACGACATTAAGCAACGTGAGCAGTTCCGGCCCATTGCGCCTGTTTGCCTTAAAGATGATGCAGCGCGCTGGTTCGGGTGCTATCACGAAAGCCCATACATGCTGTTTACCTACCGCGCCACCACGGACGCTCTGGCGGCGGTGACGCATGCGAATCGATCAGCGCGACTCCAAACGGTGAGCCGACGCACGAACGCCCATCTCTATGAGCTTCTCGCCGCCTTCAAGGCGCGAACGGGATACGGAGTCCTGTGTAACACGTCGCTGAACTTCATGGGGAAGGGATTCATCAATAATCTAAAGGATCTCGACGCGTTCACTGAGGACCGCGACCTGGATGGGTTCGTGGTCGAGGGGCGCGCGCATCTCCTCCGTAGGTCCGAGCGCTATAGGGCGTATCTGGAGGACCGCGCACTTGACACCGACTAGGCGTGATCCGGAGAACGCGCGCGCGGGGTCGGATGTCGCCCCTGCTCCGGACGACCCTAGGCGAGAGGCCTCGGTAGCGGCTACGTACCAGCCGGGCTTTGAAGACGACGATCGCTTGCGGTCGGAGTTCGTTCGGCATTTGACGCTTCGGCAGCTGCGCGCTCGCGCATCCCCGAGATCCGAGGACGCAGATCCGGCGCCATTCATACCTCGAACGCTCGTGCGGTTCTGGCACGAGCCGTTGAATGTGCCGCCGGACGTGCGCGAGTGCTTGCACAGTTGGGACACGCTTCGTGACGAAGGGTTCGAGTTCCGGATGTTCGGCGATGACACGGCAACTGCCTACATCGCTGAGCGATATGGCCCGCGCCAGCGCGCCGCGTTCGCGCGATGCAGGCATCCGGCAATGCGCAGTGACTATCTACGCATGTGCTTCGTTCTCGCGGAGGGCGGCCTATACGTCGACGCCGACGATGTGCTCGTCGGTGGCGGGTGGCAGGACGTGTTCCGCGATGGCACGCTCAAGCTTCAGCCGCTGTGCTACGACGTAACTGCGGGCGGCATGCTCTCGGCGTCTGAGCTCCGGCGCATCGACCTACCGACCGAGGGTCGCATTTTCTACGTCAACAACAACCCGGTCGCCGCCCCGGCCGGTCACCCAGTCCTGCGGCGGGCGCTTGCCCGCGCGACCGACAGTCTGCTCAGAGAAGAGCCGGCTCCGGAGATTCAGGCGACAACCGGCCCGGGAAACCTCACCGCGGTCCTAGCCGCCCACGCGCGCGACTCGCAGATTATCGGCGTCCCACCGGACTTCGAATTGCTCTTCGACTGGGAGCGGATCGCGGAGCCCTGCTGGGACCTGGCCTACCGCAGCGATGACCGCAACTGGCGCAACATGGATCGTCCCTAGCGAACAGGGAGCGAGAGCGGCCCGTCGATGAATCTCAACAAAGTGGTCAGTCCCATGGGGGCGGTGGCGTTTCGCGGATGGCGCTCTCTCGTCGCGGGGGTGCCTGGTGGCCGAATCCGGGCTTTTGGCGGAGGTGCTGGCCAGATCGCAGCGATCATGGTCGTGAACTTGGAAAGGCAGCCGGGGCGATGGCGGCGTGTCAGGCGAGAGCTACGGCGATTCCGAACGTCGGACGGTGTTCCTTTGACGTCCATTACGCGGCGATTGACGGCAGTCGATGCGCGGGACGGTCGGGCCGTCGCGGCGACGGCTGACGTGGACGCGATGTACCGAATCGGCGATCAGTTGTACGTGCAGCCCGATGCCCGGCTGGCAGAGTGTTTTGCCGAGGATGAGCCGGTGCGCATGACGCGGCAGGAGGTGGCGGTCGCCCGGTCACACGTGGAGGCCTGGAAAGCGGTCGCGAGCGGGACTAACGACTACGTCCTGGTGCTGGAAGACGACGTCTGGTTCAGGCGTGGGGCCCCAGGTGCGATCGATCGCGGCTGGCGCGCTGCGCTCGACAGGTGCGCAGTCGTCGGTGGCCCGAGGCTGCTTTACCTTTCATATGCTGACGCTGGCGGCACCGCGGCGCGAGACGATGCGTGCGATGTCCTCTTTCGGCCTGCGCGCGGACTGTGGTTTCTCTCCGGATACGTGCTCTCGCGCGAGGGGGCAGCCGCGCTCCTTCGCGCGATGCCCGTCGTCGGACCCGTAGACCTCTGGATGAATTACCGGTTCGCCGAACTCGGTGCGTTGGCGCTCATGTCGCCGGCCATCGGGCAGAGGCGGGATGAGCCGTCGGACAACGCCTATTCGGTCCTGCCGTACCTAGCTCGGGCAGGGATCGTCGATTCGGACCAGACCGCCAAGCCTCCTGACCTGTCACGCGTTGGTCCAGTGCTGGCGTGGACAGGAGGCGCAGCGCGCGAAAGCCTAGCCATGGCGCTGTCGGTCCTCGGGCTGCGCGTCCGTGTGTTCGACGGCGATGAGGAACCGTTGCAGGGGCGAGCACTCGAGGAGGTATTGAGGACCTTCGACGCCATCGTTGATGCTCCGCTCGTGCCCGCCGCACTTGCCGCCGCGGCGTCGGACGAGCGCTCGGTGATCCTCCTGGAGGCCGACGCGCCGACACCAGCGGGTTTGGAGCGAGACCGGCTGCCGCCGTTGCGGTCGGCCATCCTGGCGCCCGGCGATGTCTCGGGTCGACCATGGGATGGCCTCTGCGACGTTCTGGGCGTCGTAACGCCCGTTGAAGCCTTCCCGGCCGGAGCTCCGAGGACGTCCCGCGTGTTCCGAGACGAACGCCCGGCAGGACGGCTTGAGTCTTTTGCGCGGAGACGGCAGGAGAACTCGTCGATGGACGATTCGCCCTGGGTTCTGCCGCCGTCGAGTGGATGGCGCCCAGCCCAGAACGCCAGCCGTTCCGCTTGCCCGGCGGGCCGGCAGGTCGCTGGGGCTCCCATGACAGAGCCGTCGACATCGTTCCCCGGCCTGGTCGAAACCTTCCCCGGCAATCTGGCGTCGTTCGCGCGGGAGAATCTTCAGCACAGCGACGAGGGCGCGCGCCTATTGATCGACGCTGCCGAAGACGGACGGAGGCCGTACCGGTCGGGGGCCTTCGCTTCCGTACGCGCATTCAGCTACGGGCGCTTTGAGGCGGAGATCAGAGCGGCGCCGGGGTCCGGACTCGTTACTGGATTTTTTCTACATCGAGACACGCCAAGGCAGGAGATCGACGTCGAGCTGTCGGGAGCCGATCCTCGGCGCATGCTGGTCAACGTGTATTTCAATCCCGGCGACGACGGGACGGCCATGGGCTTCGGCTATCGCGGCTCGCCCTGGCGCATCGACCTCGGCTTCGACGCCACCAAAGACTTTCATCTGTACGCGATCGACTGGCGGCCGGACCGCGTCGCCTGGCTGGTAGACGGCAGGGTCGTCCACGAGCGAGCTAGCTGGGATCCGACGCCCGTCCCCCACCTGAGTCTGCGCGTCCACGCGAATCTTTGGGCGCCTCGCTCCGAGGAACTTGCCGGACGCATTGACGAGGGAGCGCTGCCGGCGGCCGCTGCCTTCAGGAACGTATTGGTGACCGCGTGAGCGTGGTCGCGCGTCCGCGCCGATGTCGGCGGTATCTGCGAGGCGCCCGTCGAGGCCATGGACGGTGGGCCGCTGATATCGGACGAAGCGGTCGGCAACCCTGAGATCGACCGTACATCGGCGATCGGTCAGGACCGCTAAGCCTCAAGCGCCTCGTTCATCTGGACCTCGTCTCGATGTCGCGCACGCGCCCGACCGACGCACGCACCCGACAGCGGAGACGTGGAGTCCCGCAGGAGTGGGAGAACGACTGGTACGGCACCCTGATCGCGTGACCGATCACCGATCGCTTCGCGCCGCTCGAGCGTCGACAGCCCCTAGACGTCGCGTTGAGGTTGTCTGGTAGCACCCGCGTGACGTAGTGCTGGTCAGCGGGGGTGGTCAGACGCGCGGCGACGACCGGGGACGTTCGCGCGCGGCCGGCTCTCGGGCGACCGTCTCCTCCCGCCGGTAGTCCTCAAGCGTGCGCCCTATGCGGAGACGCAGCGCCGACCGCGTCCAGCCGTCTCCGTCGGCGGTGTCGATCGCGTTCGGCGGGGCGGCGTCGCGCAACGACGGCAGCCACAGCGAGCCGTAGACCGCCGACAGCAGCGTGCACGCCTGGAGCACGAGGAGAGGCGTGGTCGCGGTCCCGAAGGCGCAGACCAACCCAAGCACGGCGGTCGCGAGGCCCAGCGTTACGACCGCCGTCACCTGCCACCTGGGTCTCATGAATCCGGCGAGCGGCTTCACCTCGAACGCGCGCAGCAGCGTGTAAGTCGCGAGCGCGGTCGCCGCCATCACGACGACCATGTCCGTCAGGGAAGGCCGGTCCTCGCCGGACAGCTCCTCGATGTTCGCCCCGTAGACCCCGGCGACCAGCGTCGGCGTGAGGAGCGTCGCGGTAAGGAACGTCACCGTCGACTGGAACCGGCCGCTACGGAGCGCCTGTTGATGCGACGTCTGCAGCTGCTCGGCCGCGATCGCCTGCGAGAGCGTGTCGTGCACCGCGCGGACATGCTGTCGCTGCTCGTTGACCAGCGACGCGAGCTCCTCGGCGCGCGGCGCGACCGCCTTCCAGCGCCGGTCGTCGAGACCCGCGATCTGCCGCGTGTGGCCGCGAACGCGGTTGCCGCTGCGCGCCGCCTCGGCGAGCTCCTTCGTGTACGCCGCGGCCTGGAGCGGCTGATCCGAGGCGACGACCTCCAGCATTCCGTCCTCCAGCCGGTGGAGTCGGTCGATCCACCTTCGGACCTGCTTCTCCTCGTCGGTTAGGGCGGCGCCGATCAAAACCTCAACCGGGTCGTTCGCCAGACGCTCGACGGCGTGTGGCTCCAGGAAGGACGACATCCCGAAGGGCGCCCTCGCCGGATCGGACCCGGGCAGGTCGGGCATGGCGATCGCGACGACGTGCTCGCGCGCATTCGCGCACCACAGGTGCTGCCGGCCCCGGTGCCACCACGACGCGACGTGGGGCCCGAGCATCCAGACGTCGCGATCCGTGCGGAGGAAGGACGCGGCGTTGAACCAGGTCCCTCCCGGAGCAAGGCGGTGCGCCCGTTCGAAGCGGGCCGCGTCGACGGCGTACACCGTGACCGCCACGCTGCCGCCCTCCGCCACGGAGTCCCACGACACGCCGACCTCGTCCGGATCGGGACGGCGCGAGCGCCTGCCGCTCAGCCGCTCCGGCCGCTCGACCCCGCCCTCCGCCGACCACGCCGTGCCGCCGGCGGGCAGGAAGCGCCTCGTCCCCGAGTCGGACTTGACGATGACGCCGACGACGCGCGCGAACGGGGGCTGGCGCCGGATGAGCTCGTTCTCGATCGCGTCCCATCGCTCCCGCGAGCCTGCCTGGCCGGGCGAGAGACGCTGGAGGGCGTGCTCGAGCTCGGGCGTCGTCGCCGACTCGACCGCAGCGGTCAGGTCGACGACGTCGAGCCCGTCGAGCCGCGCCAGGAGGTCGCCCTCCTCCGGCTCCGGTGCGAGATCAGCGGCGTGCACGAGCGAGCACGTCACCCGGTTGCGGGCGTCGCCAAACCCAGCGGCGCCCGCGCTAGGCCGAGGCCAGCTCCTTCGCCTCTTCCTTCGCCAGCTCCAGCGCCGCGAGGCGCACGCCCTCGAAGTGCTTGGACTGCACGCCGACGGCCCAGTCGGCCAGCTCCTTGACCTTCGCCTCGCCGGCGACCTCGGCCATCGTCTGCACGATCTCCCAGTGGCCGAGCTCGCCCGCCTCGGCCATGGTGAGGAACTCGAAGCCGTCGAGGGCCTCCTCCTCGCCCTCGAGGTACGCGTCGCGCATCTCGGCGGCCTCGGACTTCGTCTCGCGAGCCTTGTCGAGGATCGCCGTCTTCTTGCCCTCGAAGGCGTCGCCGGAGATGAGCGTGACCGCCCGCTCCTCGGTCTCGGTCGCCTCGGACTTCATGCGCGAGAGGTCCGACTCGAACTTCTCGGCGTCCTCCATCTTCGCGACCTTCGCGACGGTGTCCTGTGCTGCCTGGGCCAGGCCGATGACCTCGGCCAGCTTCTCGTCAAGGGGGGTGAGCTCTGCCATGTGAGAGGGGCTTCCCGTGCACGCCGCGCGCCAACCGTGCGTGACCCGCCAGCGCTGAGGGAAGGATCGGCGGGTGGACCCAGACCCCCCGACCCGCCGCATCCCGCCCCAGCAGCCCGTTCCCCCGGCGCGCGCGACCGTGCGCGAGACCGAGTACGTCGCCGACCCGGAGCGCGAGGCGCTGCGCGACCGCGTCCGGTCGCTGACGACGGCCCTCGTCCTCACCGCGCTGCTCGCGACCGTCGCGCTCGGCGCGGCGCTCTACGCGCTGCTGCAGGACGACGACGAGGACACGAGCGGCCGCCGCGGCGCGAGCCCCGCCCGCGTGCAGAGCCTCGACGAGCGCGTCGACCAGCTCGAGGGCCGGATCGACGACCGCGCCACGAAGAACTCGCTCAACGAGCTCGAGCAGCGCCTCGGCACCGTCGAGGACCAGGCCGAGCAGGCCGGCGAGGCGGGCGGGGACGCGTCGCAGCTGCAGCAGTCGGTCGAGACGCTCGACGAGAGCGTCAACGCGCTCGAGGATCGCGTCCAGTCGCTCGAGCAGTCCCAGAGCGGCGGGACGACGCCCGACGAGCCCTAGGCCGTCGAGGCGAGGCGCAGGCCGCCGCGGCGCTTGCGCGCGAGCAGCGCCTCGTCGGCGGCGCCCACGAGGTCGGCGCCGGTCATGCCCTCACCGAGCTCGGCCGGCGCGCAGGTGATCCGCAGCGGATGCCCGTCGGGCGCCCGGCAGGCCGCGACGACGGCGGCGGCCACGCGGTCGCACACGATCTCGGCGTCGGCCAGCGCCGTCTCCGGCAGGATCAGCGTGAACTCGTCGCCGCCCCAGCGGAAGCACGAGTCGTACTGACGCAGCGTCTCGCGCAGCACGCCCGCGATGGAGGCCAGGCAGGCGTCGCCGGCGGGATGGCCGTAGGTGTCGTTGATCGCCTTGAACGCGTCGAGGTCGGCGACGACGACGCTCAGCGGCGAGCCGCTGCGCCGCACCCGCGCGACCTCGGCGGCCAGCGTCTCGGTGAACGCGCGGCGGTTCGGCAGGCCCGTCAGCTCGTCGTGCCGGGCGAGGTGCTCGGCCTCGTCGCCGCGCGAGCGCAGGCCGACGCGCTGGGCGCGCACCGACCGCATCAGCACCGCGGCGAGGAAGGCCAGGGCCGAAAGGAGGACCAGGCGCACGAGCACCTGCGACGCCGCCTCGGCGCTCGCGACGTCGTAGGCCAGCGGCGCGGCACTGGCCACCGCGATGGCCGCGATGACGCCCGCGAGCCGCCGCGGGGGATGCAGGGCGCCCGCGTACAGCGCGACCACGAGGTAGAGCTCGGCGTAGGGGACGCCGTGGCCGCCCGCCAGCCACACGAGCCCCGCGACCTGCGCGACGCCGACGTAGCTGGAGACGAGCATCCCGTCCCACGCGACCAGCTCGGTCCGTGCGAACAGCCGCGCGCACGCCACCCCGAGCAGGATCAAGAGCCCGGCGGCGGCCCAGCCCCAGCCGCCCATCGCCTCGTCGGGCGGCGAGAGCGGGAGGAGGAAGGCGGCGAGGCCCGAGGCGATCAGCCACAGCAACGCGCCGAGGCGCCGCGCGGTGGGCAGGTCGCCCCCGGCGTAGGGGTCGCCTTCGACGGCGAAGGCGGACGAAAGCCGTGCGCGGACCGACATGACCGGGGTGATCGGACGAACGTCCACCCACTTGACCCCGGATCCCCTTGCGCGCTGACGCGCCGACCGGGACGTCAGCGTCTTCGCGCCCGTTTCCGGAGCGTCATCCGTGGGGAAGCCCCTTCGGATGCCGGATCTGCCGGAAGACCCGCTTGCGCAGGCGCCGCTCTCGATCGTCCCGACCGAGGACGCGGGCGCTCCCGAGACCCCGGACGCGATCTTCCTCGCTGGCGGGTCGAAGGACTGGTCGCTGTGGGCGGCCTGCGCGGAGTGCGGCGGCTACGCCCTGCCGCTGCACGTCGAGTACCGCGAGGACTGGATGGAGGCGGCGATCCGCGCCCAGGCGTTCCTCGCCGGCGTCCACCACAAGTCGTGCCTGCGCTGCGACGCGCGCAGGCGGCGCTTCGCCCGCCCGGAGGCCGAGGGCACGATGTGGTGGGACCCCGAGCAGGGCGACTGGATGATGGACGGCCACCTGCCGGACGGGACGAAGCTCATGCTCCCGCTCGACGTCAACGACTACTGGTCGGTCCCCGAGGCGGCGGCCGCCGCGGCGTCGCTGACGACGGAGGGCCCCTCGGTCCGCGTCGTCCCGGGCCCGGAGATGCTCGACCCCGAGCTGCCCTCGATCTTTCACATCCGCGACCGCTGGGCGATGTGGCTGCCGTGCGAGGAGTGCGGCGGCTGCGAGCTGCCGCTGCGCGAGGGCGGCCGGCTCGAGGCGGCGGCGGCGACCGGCCAGGCCAAGCGCGTCGTCGAGCTCGCCGCGGCCGAGGGCTGCCCGAACTGCGTCGCGCAGATGTTCCTCCACGGGCGCCTGCCGCCCGACACGCCGCCGCTGACCTGGTACGACCCGGCGCGCGACGAGTGGATGCTGTGGCAGCCGGTCGACGGCGTGCCCGAGGGCGTCGCGATGCCGCTCGGGCTCACCGGCTACGACGTCAGCCGCGTCGCCGTCGAGATCCGCGTCGAGCAGATGCTCTTCGAGGACGAGCCGCCGCCCGCGGCGCTCTAGCCGACGCTCACCTCGCGCACGCTCACGCTGCGCAGCCGCTCGCTGACGATCGCGCGCATGACGAACCGCGGACGGCCGCGCACGGCCCCGCGGCCGAGCCGGTTCAGCTTCACGCGCGAGACGGTGCGGCTCTTCCCGCTGCCGAGCGTGAACGTGCCGCGGCCCATCCGCGCGCCGAGGCGCCCGCCGCGGCCGATGCCGTAGAGCGCGACGCTGCCCGTCCGCCGCTCCTTGCTCTGGCCGGCGCGCTTGAGCTTCAGCCGCACGACGCCGCGGCGGCTCGCGTTCGGCCGCGCCTGGGCGACGCGCGTCCCGCACGGGTCCTGCCCCCGCAGCCGCGCGAGCTCGCTCTCGAACAGCGCGGGCTTGGCGGCCATCACCGCGTCGACGCACATGCGCAGCAGGCGGCGGTAGGTCGGCACGTCCTCGGTGTCGTTGGACAGCCAGACGTGGACGGCGTAGCCCGCCTCGTGCGCGCGCATGACGTTCTCGGGCGTCGCGACGACGAGCGTCTGGTCGCCGAGCCGGAACGTGATCGGGATCTGGAACGCCACGACGCCCTCGCCCGGCGACTCGTTCTGCAGCAGGAAGCGCGCGCCGCCGTCGACGCCGGGCGCGAGCGGCACCTCGGGCGCCAGCTGGTGGAAGCGGTCGACGACCTTCTGGTTGAAGGACACGACGATGATGTCGTCGCGGCCCGTCGCGGTGACGATCGGCGCGAGCAGCTCGGCCGCGCGCATCTGGATCTCCTCCGTGTCGCCCTTGATCTCGATGTTCGTCGTGATCTGCCGGTAGCGGCTCAGGACGTCCTCGAGCAGCGGCACCTTGAAGTCGTCGGCAGTGAAGCCGGAGGGGGCGGGCCGCTCGCCGGTCCGCACGCCGCGGAACGGATACGTGTCGGTCGAGCGGCGCTCCGAGACGCGCCGGGCGCCGGCGTCCGCGACGTGCCAGTACGCGGCGTCGAGGGCCTGGATCTCGGCCAGGGTCCGGTCGCGGACCGGGCCGGTGCCGTTCGTCGTGCGGTCGAGCGTCGTGTCGTGCATGACGACGAGCCGGTCGTCCTTCGTCAGGTTGACGTCGATCTCGAGCCAGTCGGCGCCGTCGTCGAGCGCGGTGTCGAACGCGTACGTCGTCGCGCTGGGGTTCTCGTCCTCGCCGCCCTGGTGGGCGAAGTTCATGACCCGCTCGGCCAGCCAGGGGTTCTCCCCCTGGGCGGCGGCGGACGGGGCGAGGACGAGGCAGGCCGCCAGCGCGGCGAGGAGGATCCGGGACATGCGGCGATCCTCTCACGAACCGTCAACCCCTCACCGGCGTACCCCGGGCCATGAGACGAGGAATGGCAGTGCTGCTCGCCAGCGGGCTCATCATGGCCGGCTGCGGCGACGACGACGAGGAGGAGCCCGCCTCCACGCAGAGCGAGGCGCCGGCCGAGACGCAGCCCGCGTCAAGCGGTGAGAGCGCCGGGACGAAGGTCTCGCTGACCGAGTTCAAGATCGACCCCGCGAACCCCACGGCGAAGGCCGGGACGGTCACGTTCGAGGTGTCCAACGACGGCAGCGCGCCGCACGCGCTGGAGATCGAGGGCAACGGCATCGAGGAGGAGACCGAGACCCTCTCCGGTGGCGGCGAGGCCAAGCTCACCGTCGACCTGAAGCCCGGCGAGTACGAGTGGTACTGCCCTGTCGGCAACCACCGCGAGCAGGGCATGGACGGCAAGCTCACCGTCGAGTAGAGGCGAGGCGGGCCGGCGCTCCGGGGGGAGGATCGCCGGCCCGCTCGTGCGCCTCCCTTACCGGCGCGTCTGGGTGCGCTCGCGCTCCGCTTCGCGATCGCTACCCGTGCTGCCGTCGTGGTCTGGGTCCAGCTCGGCGGCCTTCTGCTCCTTCGAGCGCGCGAAGCGGCGCTCGCGCTGGGCGGTCGCGGCCTGCTCCTCGGCCAGCGCCTGCTCGCGCTTGGCGCGCGCGGCGCGCTCCTCGGCCTCGGCCTCCGCGCGGGTGGCGCGGGCGCCGCGGACGCGCGCCTCCTCGCGATGCGAGCGCGCCTCGACGCGGCGCTGCTCGGTGCGCTTGGTCTTGGCCTGCCTGCTCATGAACGCGAACAGCGCGATCAACAGGATCGCCCCTACGACGATGGCGACGATGACTCCGGTGTCCATTGCTCTCTCCCTCCGGTCGAGTGCCCTCTCTCGCATGTGCCAACGCGGGTCCCGGGAGGAGGTTGGGGAGTCGGGCGAGTACGTTTCGCGCCATGTCCCGGGTCTGCCTCGCCGTCTGCCTCCTGCTCCTCGCCGCCGCGCCGTCCGCCGGCGCGAGCGTGATCCGCGCCGAGTCCGTCCTGCCGCCCGGCCAGAGCGGCTTCGTGGGCGCCGGCGACCGGCGCTCGCCCCACCTCACCGACCAGCTCTCGCTGCTCACCGAGTTCCGCTTCAAGCCGGCGACCTTCGGGCAGCCGGCCGAGTCGGTCGAGACGCCGCGCCCGGGCGTGCGGATCGAGCGCGACGCCTACGGCGTGCCGTCGATCACCGCCACGAGCGAGCAGGACCTGTGGTGGGCGGCCGGCTACGTCACCGCGCAGGACCGCCTGGCCCAGATCGAGCTGTTCCGCCGCGCCGCCTCCGGACGGCTGGCCGAGCTGCTGGGGGAGGGCTCGCTCGAGGACGACGTCGTCGCCCGGCGCGACTACTACACGGACGCGGAGCTGCGCCGCCAGCTCGACCGCCTCGACCCCGCGCAGCAGGCGCGCTTCCCCGCCTACGCGGAGGGCGTCAACGCCTGGATGGATCACATCCGCGCCAACCCCGAGGACATGCCGCTCGAGTTCACGGCGCTGAACGTCCCGCTGCGGCCGTGGACGGTGCTCGACAGCGCGCGCATCGGCGTCCTGCTGCTGCGGACGGTCCCCTCGGACGACGGCAACGAGCTGGCCAACCTGCAGGCGCTGCGCGCGCTCGGGCCGCGCCGCTTCGACCGGATCCTGCCGCTGCGCGTGCCCGACCAGGTGACGACGATCCCGTCGCGCGACGGGCGGTTCCCGTCGCAGCCCGGGCGCACCCGCAGGCAGGAGCGTCGCGCCTACCGCCGCTCGCTGCGCGCGGTCCGCCGGATGCCGCTGCCGCGGGCGGAGGCCCGCGCGGCGTCGGTCCCGACCGGGGTGCGCCACGAGGCGCGCGCCGTGCTCGGCGCCCAGCAGGGCTCGTTCATGTGGGCGATCCGGCGCGAGTCCGACCGTCACACCTTCCTCGTCAGCGGCCCCCAGCTCGGCTACAACGCCCCGCAGCGGCTGCACGAGCTCGAGCTGCACGCGCCCGGCTACGACGTGCGCGGCGTCGTGCCGCCCGGCGTCCCGGCGCTCGCCATCGGTCACAACGGCCGCGTCGCCTGGGGCTTCACCAGCGCGCTGTCCGACGACGACGACCTCTACGCCGAGCGGCTGCGCTCGCGTGGCTCGCTGGAGTACCGCTACAAGGGCCGCTGGCGGAGGATGCGCTGCCGCTTCGAGACGTTCTCGTATCGCGACGAGGGCGCGACGCGCACGAGGCGCGTGCGGATCTGCCGCACCGTCCACGGGCCGGTCCAGCTGCGCGTCGGGCGCACGGCCTACGCGCGCCGCTACGCGATCTGGGGCCGCGAGGTCGAGAGCGTGGGCGGGATCGACACGCTGAACCGGGCGCGCAACCTCGGCGACGTCGACCGCGCGATGCGCCAGATGACGTGGACCGAGAACGTGATGGCCGCCGACAGCGACGGCAACATCGGGTTCTGGCACCCCGGGAACTACCCGCTGCGCCCGCGCGGGTTCGACGAGCGGCTGCCGTACCCGGGCGACGGGCGCGCGGAATGGCGCGGGCTGCTCCCGCGCGACGCGATGCCGCGCGTGGTCAACCCGAAGCGCCGCAACTGGCTCGTGAACTGGAACAACGTCCCGTCGGCCGACTTCACGAACGGCGACGCGCAGGCGCGCGAGATCCTCAACGGCCCGTTCCACCGCGTGCGGCTGCTGACCTACCTGATCGGCGGGAGGGCGGCGGCCCCCGACTTCGAGCGGGCGACGGCGGGGATCATCCGCGTCGCGGGGACGACGGCGACGCAGCGCACCGCCGCGGACCTGCGGCTGCACGAGGCGGCCAGCGCCGCCGCCGGCGACGCGAGGGTGCTGCTCGACCTGCTCGTCGGCTGGGACGGCGACTACGCGACGACCGCCCCGGACGGCACCGTCCATCCCGGCGTCGCGGCCTGGCGCGCGTTCAAGGCGGCCCTGCAGGTGCAGGCGCTCGGGAGCACGACGAGCGGCGCCGCCGCCCTCACCGGCACGCCCGGCTCCGAGGGCTTCGTCGAGTCGTCCGTCGGCGAGACCTACGCGCTGCGCACGCTGGACGAGGCCGAGCTGATCGAGGCCGCCGCCGCGGCGGCGGGCTCGCTCGAGCGTCGGTTCGGGACGAGCGACCCCGCCGCGTGGCGCGAGGAGCGCACGATGATCGAGGCCGAGCCGCTGGGGCTGGCGCAGTCACCGCCGATCGGGCTCATCAACCGCGGCAGCTGGGAGCAGCTCGTGGAGCTGGGCCCCTAGTGCCGGTCGCCGGCAGCGCGCCGCTCCGCCTCCCCTCCAGCAAGCCCGCCCCCGGGCGGATCCTGCTCCAGCGGATGGTCATCGGCCTGGCGCTGATCGTCTTCGTCGCGATGGTCGCCTACGTCGATCGCGACGGCTACCGCGACGCGGCCGGCGGGTCCGTCTCGCTGCTGGACTGCTTCTACTACGCCACCGTCAGCATCACCACGACCGGCTACGGCGACGTCATCCCGGTCACCGACACGTCCCGCCTGCTCACGACGCTGCTCGTGACGCCGGCGCGGATCGTGTTCCTCATCCTGCTCGTGGGCACGACCGTCGAGGTGCTGGCGGAGAGCTCGCGGCACGCCATCCGACTGCAGATCTGGAGGAGACGCTTGCGCGACCACATCATCGTGTGCGGCTTCGGGACGAAGGGCCGCAACGCGATCGCGACGCTCACCGCGCGCGGCACGCCGCGCGAGCGGATCGTCGTCATCGACCCGCGCGAGGACGCCATCGAGGAGGCCACGCGCGGCGGGTTCCCCGCGGTGCACGGCAACGCGACCCGCTCGGACGTCCTGCGCGAGGCCGGGATCGAGCAGGCCAGCGGCGTGATCGTCGCGGCCAGCACCGACGAGGCCTCGACGCTCATCACCCTGACGGCGCGCGAGCACAACCCGAACGCCACGATCGTGGCGTCCGTCCGGGAGGCCGAGAACCGCCACCTGCTCCACCAGAGCGGCGCGGACTCGGCGATCATCTCCTCCGGCGCGGCCGGGCGGTTGCTCGGGTTCGCCACGCACTCGCCGAAGCTCGTCGAGGTGCTCGAGGACCTGATGTCGGTCGGGACCGGGCTCGACATCGTCGAGCGCGAGGTGACCGAGGAGCAGGTGGGGCGCTCGCTCGGCGAGCTCGAGATCGGCGCGCCGATCGTGGCCGTGATCCGCGGCGACGACCTCCTGCGCTTCGACGACCCGCGCGCCGCGCGCATCGAGCGCGGCGACAGGATCGTGTGCCTGTGCTCGAACAAGGCGGCGCATGAGCCTGCATGAGCTGACCGACGAGCAGCAGGAGATCCGCGCGCTCGCGCGGCGCTTCGCCGACGAGGTCATCGCCCCGCGCGCGGGGGAGTG
>DASVRH010000033.1:0-9486 GCA_036388715.1 Solirubrobacteraceae bacterium
CGGCGCCGCCTCGGTCGCCGCCGCCAACGCGGCCGGCGCGCGCGCCGCTGCCGCGCCGGTCGTCGCCTTCGGAGAGGACCACGCGTTCCCGGTCCCCGGGTGGGCCGAGGCGCTCATCGCCCGGCACGAGGAGGACTGGGCCTGCGTCGGCGCGGTCGTGCGCAACGCGAACCCGGGCACGCTCGTGAGCTGGGCGGACTACGCGCTGGGCTACGGCGCCTATGCCGAGGGCCACCCCGGCGGCGAGGTCGCGACCGCGCCCGGCCACAACTCCTCCTACAAGCGTGACGTCCTGCTGCGCCACGACGCCGCGCTGGAGGGCGCGCTCGACGCCGAGTGGGTCTTCCACCTGAAGCTGCGCGAGGAGGGTGAGCGGATCTGCCTCGAGCCGCGCGCGATCGTCCGCCACGTCAACTTCGGGATGCTGCGACCGTTCCTGGGCGTCACCTTCCGCCACGCGCTCGTCGGCGCGTCGGTGCGCGCCGCCCGCTGGAGCGTGGCGAAGCGCGTCGCCTACGCCGCCGGGTCGCCGCTCATCCCCGCGGTGCGTCTGGCGCGCGTCCTCCGCGGCCTGCCGGAGGAGCAGCGGCGCCGGTTCCCGCGAGCGGCGTGGCCCGTCCTGCTTGCCGGCCTGGCCGTCGACGGCCTGGGCCAGGCGGCGGGCTTCCTCGGCCTGGCGCCCGGCGATGCGCGGAGCGCGCTGGCCCCCTTCGAGTTCGAGCGGCTGCGGTTCGTCCCCGCCGCGGAGGCCGCCACGCTGCCGTGAGCGCGCCGCGCGTCTCCGTGGTCGTGCCCACCGCCGGGCGCCCGGCCCAGCTCGCACGCTGCCTCGCCGCGCTGCGCGCGCAGGACGAGCCCGACGGCGGGTTCGAGATCGTCGTGGCGATCGACGGCGACGAGACGACGCCCGACCCGGACGGCGCGCGCGTCGTGCGCCACGCGAGGCGACGGGGCCCTGGCGCGGCCCGCAACACCGGCGCGGTGGCGGCCAGGGGCGAGGTCCTCGCCTTCACCGACGACGACTGCGTGCCCGACCGGGGCTGGCTCGCCGCGCTGCTCGCCGGGCTCGGCCCCGGCGCCGCGGTCGGCGGCCGCACCGTCAACGCGCTGGGCGCCAACCGCTTCGCCGACGCCAGCCAGCACATCGTCGACCTCGTCTACGCGCACTACAACCGCGACGAGCGCGCCGCGCGCTTCCTCGCCTCCAACAACCTCGCCGTCCGGCGCGACGACTTCCTCGCCGTCGGCGGCTTCGACGCCGGCGCCTTCCCGTTCGCCAGCGAGGATCGCGACCTGTGCGACCGCTGGCGCGCCTCGGGTCGCACGCTGCGCCTCGTCCCGGAGGCGGTCGTCCGCCACGCCCACGAGCTCGACCTGGCCGGCTTCGTCGCCCAGCACCTCGCCTACGGGCGGGGCGCCGCGCGCTACCACCGCGCGCGCCGGGCGCGCGGCACGGGCCGGCTGCGCGACGACCTGCCCTTCCACCTCGATCCCTCCCTCTACGTGCACACCGCACGCCTGCGCCCCAGGCGGAGGGCCGCCCGCGTCGCGGCCCTGCTGCCGCTCTGGCAGGCGGCGAACGCCGCGGGCTACGCGCTGGAAGGCGCCGCGATGAATAGATTCCGGCCCCATGGCTGAGATCAAGAAGGTCGGCGTCGTCGGCGGCGGCCTCATGGGACACGGGATCGCACAGGTGACGGCGACGGCGGGCTACGACGTCGTCGTCCGGGAGGTCGACCAGTCCGTCGTCGACAAGTGCCTGGGCAAGATCGACAAGCAGCTCGCCCGCGCGGTCGAGAAGGGCAAGTCGACCCAGGAGGACGCCGACGCCATCCGCGCGCGGATCCAGACGACGACCGACTACGGCGACCTCGCCGACTGCGACCTCGTGATCGAGGCGATCACCGAGTCGCTCCCGAAGAAGCTCGAGATGTGGCGCGAGGTCGACGGCATCGTCAAGGACGACGCCTTCTTCGCCACCAACACGTCGTCGCTGGCGGTGATCGACCAGGCCGCCGCCACGAAGCGCCCCGAGAGGTTCCTCGGCCTGCACTACTTCAACCCGGCCCAGGTCATGAAGCTCGTCGAGGTCGTCCGCGCCGTCACGACGTCCGACGAGGCGTTCGAGGCGGGCCTGCAGTTCGCCAAGTCGCAGAACAAGCTCGCGATCCCGACGAAGGACAAGGCGGGCTTCATCGTCAACCGTCTGCTCGTGCCCTACATGCTCGACGCGATCCGCGCGTACGAGGAGGGCGTCGGCTCGGTCGACGAGATCGACGACGCGATGAAGGCCGGCGCCGCGCACCCGATGGGCCCGCTCACGCTGGCCGACTTCGTCGGGCTCGACACGCTCGGCTCGATCTGCGACGTGATGTTCGACGAGTTCCGCGAGCGCCGCTTCGCCCGGCCGCCGACGCTGCGCAAGATGCTCGCCGCCGGCTGGTACGGCAAGAAGTCGGGGATGGGCTTCTACGACTACTCCGGCGAGCAGCCCGCGCCGAACAAGGGGATCTAGGAGGGACCGATGCAGCGCGCCGCCGCCATCGCCGCCGGGTCGGCCCTCCTCGCGACGGCCGTCTTCGTCGTGGAGGTCCGGATGGACGACCCGTGGGCGACGGGGCCGCTGTTCCTCCTGGCGGCGGTCGCCGCCGCGGCGCTGCTGGTCCTGGGCCTGCGCGACCGGCCGCCGGCCGACCGCCCGGCCGCGGGGACGTCGGGGCTGCTGCTCGGCGGCCTCGCGACCTTCGCCATCGCCGACTACCGGCTCCTCCAGCTGCTCGGGAGGGACGACACGTTCGACGCGCCGCGGTCGCTGACCGCGTTCTTCGCCCTCCTGGCCGTCGTCGCGCTCGTCGTCGCCTGGCGCTCGCGCTCGGCCGCCTGCCTGCTCATCGGCGCCCTGGCCGCGGGCGGCACGCTCCTGGCGGCGGTGCGGTGGGTCTTCGACACCGAGAACATCGCGTCGTACCGGCCCCCGCTGCTCCTCCTGGCCCTGGCCTTCGCCGCCGCGGCGTGGGCGGTGCGCGACAGGCCGCGGCACCGCGACGTCCTGGTCGACGCCGCCGGCGTGGCGATCCTCGGCATCGCCTGGCTCGGCGGCGGGTTCTTCCTGCTCGGGTTCGGCGGCGCGCTGCCCGACGCCTGGGCCGCCGTGGTGGTCGCCGGCGGCGTCGCGCTCGCCGCCTACGGCGGGGTGACGCGGGCGCCCGGGCCGGTGGTCCTGGCCATCGTGGTCCTCGCGTTCTTCGCGTCGAACGTCGCGGTCGAGCTGACGAGCTTCGACGGCGAGGACGTCATCGACGGGGGCCCGCCCTCCGAGCCGGACAGCCCCTCGCTGATCGGCTGGCCGCTCGTGCTGCTCGCCCTCGGCGGGCTGGCGCTCGCGCTCGGCCTGACGCGCCGCGACGAGGAGGCGGGCACGGCGGAGCACCGCCCGCCGCCCGAGGACCCGACCGACGTGACGCGCGAGGTGCGACTGTGAGCGATCTCCAGGCGGCGCTCGACCGTGCCCGCGCCGGCGGGCCCGAGCGTCATCACGCGAAGTCCGCCGAGCAGGGCAAGCTCCCCGTCCGCGACCGCATCGCGCTGCTGATCGACGACGGCTCGTTCGTCGAGGAGGCGCTGCTCGCCAACTGGGAGCAGGACGGCCTCGGCGCCGACGGCGTCGTGACCGGCACCGGCACGGTCGCGGGCCGGACGGTCTGCGTGATGGCCAACGACCCGACGGTCAAGGCGGGCTCGTGGGGCCCGAAGACGGTCGAGAAGATCATCCGCATCCAGGAGCGCGCGCTGCGCCTGCGCGTCCCGATGGTCTACCTCGTCGACAGCGCCGGCGCGCGCATCACCGACCAGGTGCAGATGGTCCCCGGCCGGCGCGGGGCGGGCCGGATCTTCTTCACCGAGGTGCAGATGAGCGGCGTCGTGCCGCAGGTCTGCGTCCTCTTCGGCCCGAGCGCGGCCGGCGGCGCCTACATCCCCGCGTTCTGCGACGTCGTGATCATGCGCGAGGGCAACGCGTCGATGTACCTCGGCTCGCCGCGGATGGCCGAGATGGTGATCGGCGAGAAGGTCACGCTCGACGAGATGGGCGGGGCGAAGATGCACACCGGCGTCTCGGGCGTCGGCACGCAGCTGGCCAAGACCGACGAGGAGGGCATCGAGCTGGCCAAGCGCTGGCTGTCCTACTTCCCGTCGAACTGGACCGAGTCGCCGCCGGTCGCGCCGCCCGCCGAGCCGGGGTCGGACACGCCGATCCGCGAGATCGTCCCGGCCGACGAGAACAAGCCCTTCGACATCAAGCAGCTGATCCAGTCGCTCGTCGACGCCGACTCGTTCCTCGAGGTCCACCCGCGCTGGGCCAAGGAGCTCGTCGTCGGGTTCGCGCGCCTCGAGGGCCAGGTCGTCGGGCTCGTCGCCAACCAGCCGAAGCAGAAGGGCGGCGTGCTGTTCGTCGACAGCGCGGACAAGGCCGCGCACTTCATCTGGCTGTGCAACGCGTTCAACGTCCCGCTGCTGTTCCTGGCCGACGTGCCCGGGTTCATGATCGGCACGGCGGTCGAGCGCCAGGGCATCATCCGCCACGGGGCGAAGATGATCAGCGCCGTCAGCGAGGCGACGGTGCCGAAGCTCTCGGTCGTCGTGCGCAAGGCCTACGGCGCCGGCCTGTACGCGATGGCCGGCCCGTCGTTCGACCCCGACGCGTGCATCGCGCTGCCGACGGCGTCGATCGCGGTCATGGGGCCGAGCGCGGCGGTCAACGCCGTCTTCTACAACCAGCTCCAGGCCATCGAGGATCCCGACGAGCGGGCGAAGCGGACCGAGGAGCTGCGGGCCGAGTACGCGGAGGACATCGACATCCTCCACCTCGCCTCGGAGCTCGTCGTCGACGCCGTGATCCAGCCCGAGGACCTACGGGCCGAGCTCGTCAAGCGCTTCGCCAACGCCTCGCACAAGTCGCGCGAGTGGCCGGCGAAGCGCAACCCGGTCCACCCGGTCTAGCGGCCCACCACCCGGAAGGCGCGGCGGACCGGCGTCGTCGCTCCGTCGACGCGCGCGACGAGCCGGTAGCGGCCCGCGCGGAGCCTGCGGCCGGCGAGGCGGCCCTTGAAGCGGACGCTGTTCGCGCCCGCGCGGCCCTGCGCGGTGAACGAGCCGGCGAGCTTCTTGAACCTGCGCCCCTTCGCGCGCTCGATCGTGAAGACGACGCGGGCGGCGGTGTCGAGGCGGAAGGTCACGCGGCCGCCGCGGCCGGAGCGGAGCTTCGCGGGCTTCAGGCGCAGGTCGCTGAGCGTGGGGGTGAGCGCCGGCGGCGGCGGCGGCGGCGGCCCGCCGCAACGCCCGCAGCGGGTGAAGTCGTCGGCGATGACGTCGTCGCCGCCGCTCGCCGTCTCGGCGCGGACCGTGCGCGTCTCGGACACGGCGTTGCCGCCGCCGTCCGTGACGGTGACGCCGACGGCGTAGTCGCCGGCCTGCGCGTAACGGTGGGTGACCTGCGCGCCCTCGGCCGACGTCCCGTCGCCGAAGTCCCAGGCGATCTCGACGGGGGTCTCGCCGTCCGACGCCTCGGCGGAGAAGGTCTCGCCGCCGATGGTCACGGCGCCGAGGCGCGGGGCGACGACGTCGTAGGCCGCCGACTCGATCCGCCCGCCGCGCTGCCAGACGGCGACGGCGTTGCCGTCGGCGTCGAAGGTCACCCGCGGCTTCGCGCCGTCGGCGGCGGACAGCGGGGCGGCGGCGCCGAAGCCCGCCGTCATGCGGGCGGCGCGGATGCCGCCGGTCGAGGCCCAGACCGCGACGCCGCGCGCCTGCGGGTCGAGCGCCACCGCGGGCGCGTCGTCGGGCATGACGCCGGACGGCGCGACCTCGACGGCCTGCTCGAACGACCCGCCGCTGACGCGGCGCGACGCCTCGAGGCCCGCGACCTCGTCGAAGTGCCGGTTCCAGACGGTGAGCGCGTCGCCCGCGGCGGTCATCGCCACCCGGGCGTGCGGCGGCTCGGCGCGATCGTTGACCTCGGAGCCGCTGATCGACGACGGCGCCTCGAACGCGCCGTTCGCGGTGCGGCGCGCGGCGCGCACGGTCGGCGCGCGGAACTGCGCGAGGAGGTGGTTGGGCCACACCGCGATCGCGTTGCCCGCGGCGTCGACGGCGACGTCGGCCTCGACGGCGTTGCCCGCGACGTCCTCGGCCGCCTCGATCGTGCTCGCGGCGCCGAAGGCGGCGCCGCCGGGGGCGCGGGCGGCGGTGCGGACGACCCAGTCGACGTTCGGCCGCGCCGACCACAGCATCGTGGCGGCGCCGTTCGGCGCCACGGCGAGCGCGACGTGGCCCGGCGAGGCCTCCGCGAACTGCTGCCCGTCCCAGTCGCCGCCGGCGTCGCGGCGCGCGGCCTCGACGACGTTGCCGCGGATCCAGGCGACCGTCACGAGGCCCGCGGCGTCGACGCCGACGCGCGGCTGCTCGCCGACGCCCGACGACGAGACGGCCTCGGCCTCGCCGAACGGCTGGCCCGCGGACGGCCGCACCGCGACCTCGACGATGCCCTCGCGGATCCACACGACCGCCGCGCGGCCGGCGGCGTTCGCCGCGATCGCCGGCGCCGAAGCCGACCCGCCCGAGAGGACCTGCGGCGACGGGAACGTCCCGAACGCGCCCCTTCGAGCGGCCTCGACCCGCCCGCCGCGCAGCCAGGCGGCGGTCAGGCCCGCGTCGTCGGCGGCCAGCGAGGGGGCGGACGCGCCGGTGGGCGAGACGGGGACGCCGGCCGACCAGCCGTCGGCGAGGGCGGTGGACGGGAGGATCAGGGCCGCCAGCAGGGAGGCGGTCGCGAGGAGTCGGAAGCTCATGGCGCCCATCCTGCGAGCCGCGCGAGGAGAGCGCATCGGGGAACCCCCCGAACCTCGGGCCCCCGCCACCCGGCCGCGCCCCGCCACGCGCCCCCTCCACGCCCCTCCACACGCGCCCCTCCGGGCGCGCCGCCGTTACCCTCCGCCGCGATGGCCCGCGGCGACCTCCTCTGGACCCCCTCCGCCGAGCTGGTCGAGCGGTCGGCGATGACCCGCTTCATGCGCCACCTCGACCGCGGCCTGGAGACCTACGACGACCTCTGGCGCTGGTCGGTCGAGGACGTCGAGGGGTTCTGGGCGGCGATCTGGGACTACTTCGGCGTCGAGGGGAGCTACGACCGGGTCCTCGGGGGCCGCGCGATGCCGGGTGCGGAGTGGTTCCCCGGCGCGCGCCTCAACTACGCCGAGCGCCTGCTCGAGGGCGCGGAGGGGAGCGGCCCGCGGGAGGGGACCGCGATCGTCCACCGCTCCGAGCTGCGCGAGACCGCGGACATGACGTGGGCCGAGCTGCGCGAGCAGGTCGAGCGCTGCGCGGCCGGCCTGCGGCGCCTCGGCGTGACCGAGGGCGACCGCGTCGTCGCGTACCTGCCGAACATCCCGGAGACGATCGTCGCCTTCCTCGCCACCGTCTCGCTCGGCGCGATCTGGTCGAGTGCCGCGCCGGAGTTCGGGCTGCGCAGCGTGGTCGACCGCTTCGCCCAGATCGAGCCGAAGGTGCTGCTCACCGTCGACGGCTACCGCTACGGCGGGAAGGACTTCGACCGCCGCGAGATCGTCCAGGGCCTGCTCGCGGAGCTGCCGACCGTCGAGCACACGGTCTGGCTCCCGTATCTCGGCGTCGGCGAGGACGGCTGGTCGGACCTCCTCCGCGACCGCGAGCCGCTCGAGTTCGCCCGCGTCCCCTTCGACCACCCGCTCTGGGTCCTCTACTCCAGCGGGACGACCGGCCTGCCCAAGGCGATCGTGCACGGCCACGGCGGGATCCTGCTCGAGCACCTCAAGAAGATGCACCTGCACCTCGACGCCCAGCCCGGCGACCGCGTCTTCTGGTTCACGACGACGGGCTGGATGATGTGGAACTTCCTCGTCGGCGTCCTCCTCACCGAGGCGACGATCCTGCTCTACGACGGCAACCCCGCCGGCGACGTGCTGTGGGACTTCGCGAGCGAGACGCGGATGACGTGCTTCGGCACGAGCGCCGCCTACATCGCCGCGTGCATGAAGCAGGGGATCAAGCCCAAGGGCGACGGCCGCGACCTCGACGCGCTGCGCAGCGTCGGCTCGACCGGCTCGCCGCTGGCGCCCGAGGGCTTCCGCTGGATCTACGACGAGGTCGGCGAGGACACGTGGCTGTTCAGCACGAGCGGGGGCACCGACGTCTGCACCGCGTTCGTCGGCGGCGTCCCGCTCCTGCCCGTCTACGAGGGCGAGCTCCAGGGCCGCTCGCTCGGCGCGAAGGTCGAGGCGTGGGACGAGGAGGGCCACCCGCTGACCGGCGAGGTCGGCGAGCTCGTCATCACCGAGCCGATGCCCTCGATGCCCGTCTTCTTCTGGAACGACCCCGACGGGACGCGCCTGCAAGAGAGCTACTTCGACGTCTACCCGGGCGTGTGGCGCCACGGGGACTGGATCGAGATCACCGAGCGCGGCACCGCGGTGATCAGCGGCCGCTCGGACTCGACGATCAACCGCGGCGGCGTGCGGATGGGGACGGCGGAGATCTACCGCGCCGTGCTCGCGCTCGACGAGATCGTCGACGCGCTCGTCGTCGACCTCGACGACTACATGCCGCTCTTCGTCGTCCTGCGCGACGACGCGACGCTCGACGACGACCTGATCGCCCGCATCGCCAAGCGCGTGCGCGAGGACTGCTCGCCGCGCCACGTCCCCAACGAGGTGCGCCAGGTGGCCGAGATCCCGCGGACGCTGAGCGGGAAGGTCCTGGAGGTCCCGGTCAAGCGGATCCTCATGGGCGTCGACCCCGAGAAGGCGGCCAGCCGCGACTCGCTCGCCAACCCGCGCGCGCTCGACCCCTTCGTCGAGCTCGCCGGCGCGTTCAGCCCGCAGGCGTGACGTCGACGAGGCGCGTCATCGCCTCGTGGCCCTCGAACGAGCAGTAGAGGCGCCACTCGCCGGGCGTGAGATCGGCGCTGCGGTTCACGGTCGTCTCGCCGTCGGTCTCCTCGACGACCTGCCGCGGCGCGGCGACCGGGTCAACGCCCTCGGCCCAAAGGTTGTGGTGGGCGAGGTCCTCGTTGCGGAAGTTGAAGAGGACCGTGCCCGCGGGCACGCAGGTGCGCGTCAGGCGCAGCCGGAAGCCGTCGGCGTCCTCGGCGATCACGCCGAGCCACGGCGACGGGTCGCACGCGGGCGGGGGCGGGGGCGGGGGAGCCGCGCCGGAGCCTCCCTGGCCCGGCGCCGGCGGAGGAGCAGCGGTCTCCTCGGCGGGCGGCGCGAAGGGGGCCGGCTGCGGCGCCGGCGCGCCGGCCGAGGGGGTCTTGACGAGCGCTCTGGCCCGCCACCCCTTCGTCGTGCGGCACTTCTTCTTCACCGTGCACTTGGCGGCGAAGCGCAGCGGCTTGGCCTCGGCGGGCACGGCGGCGAGCAGGAGCGCGGCGGCGGCGAGCGCGACCGCGCGCCT
>DASVRH010000034.1:0-1993 GCA_036388715.1 Solirubrobacteraceae bacterium
GACGGCCGCCCGGCCCGAGCCGACGCCGGCCGAGCCCGAGCCGACGCCGCAGCCGCAGCAGACGCCGACCCCGCCCGCCGGCGAAGGTGGCACCGAGGCCACCGGCGGGGCCACGCCGCCGGCGGACTGAGGCGAGAGCGGCGCCACGCCGCCGGCGGACTGAGGCGGCGCGCGGCGGGGTAGTCGAGCCGACGTGGCCCGCCCGGTCGTCTCACCCCCGAAGCTCCACGCCGCCGCCGAGTCCATCGGCCGGCGCGAGGCGCTCGACGGGCCCGGCAAGCCGCTCGGCAAGGCGGTCCGCGACGCGATACCGAAGGGGTCGATCAAGGACGCCGTCAGCGGCACGTGGCTCGGCCACGCGCTGCACCCGCTGCTGACCGACGCCGTCATCGGCCCGTGGACGAGCGCGCTGATCCTCGACGCCGTCGGCGGCGAGGACTCCCACAAGGCGGCGGACCTGCTGATCGGCGTCGGGATCGCCGCGTCGCTGCCCACCGCGCTGACCGGCGCGAACGACTGGGCCGACACCGAGCCGGCCGACGACAGCATCCGCCGCGTCGGCCTGGTGCACGGCCTGCTGAACACGACGGCGCTCGGCCTCTTCTCGGCCTCGCTCGCCGCCCGCCGCGGCGGCAACCGCGGCCGCGGGAAGCTGCTGGCCGCCGCGGGCGGCGCCGCGCTCGCCGCGAGCGGGCACCTCGGCGGCCACCTCTCCTACTCGCAGGGCGTCGGCGTCGAGCAGACCGCCTTCGACTCGGGCCCCGAGGACTGGACCGCGACGCTGCCCGCCGCCGAGCTCGGCGAGGGCGACAAGGTGTGCGTGCGCGCGAACGGCACGCCGGTCATGCTCGTCCGCCAAGGCGGCAAGGTCCACGCCCTCCACGACCGCTGCACGCACCGCGGCGGCTCCCTGCACGAGGGCGAGATCGAGGACGGCTGCATCGTCTGCCCGCTGCACGCCAGCGCCTTCCGCCTCAGCGACGGCGGCGTCGAGCGCGGGCCGGCGACCGGGCCCCAGCCCACGTTCGAGGTCCGCGAGAACGCGGGGATGCTCGAGATCAGGCGGAGGGTGTAGCGACCTTCGGGTACGGCCGCGAGACGTGGCGGCTGTCGGCCAAGGTGAAGCGCCAGTCCAGCTCGACGGCCCGCGTGATCCCGATCCGCGGGGCCGTGCGCACGACCTCGACGTCCGCCGAGCGCGGCTCGAACGCGACCGGCCCGTCGAGCAGCGACGTGGCGTTGAGCTCGAGGCCGATCCCGAGCGCCTGCGTCAGCTTCCCCGGCCCGTTGCACAGCTCGCGGTCGGCCACCGGGCCGCGGCGCGCGCGCATGACCTCGATCCCGTCGGTCGGCTCGATGGCCCGCACGAGCACGGCGGCGCCCACGCCCTCGGGCTCGCACACCGCGTTCAGCAGGGCGTGGATCCCGTACGAGCGGTACACGTAGGCGATCCCCGGCGGGCCCCAGAGGACCTTCGTGCGAGGCGTGATCCCGACGTACGCGTGGCAGGCCTCCTCGGTGTAGTGGTAGGCCTCCGTCTCGACGACGATCCCGGCCGTCTCGCCGTGGCGCAGCGTGCAGCCGACGAGATCCTCCGCGACCTCGAGCACGGGCCGGTCGTAGAACGCGAGGTTCATGCGAGCGCGGCGCGGGCCAGCTCGAGCTGCTCGCGCACCCGCGCCGAGGCCGTCCCGCCCTCGGAGACCTTCGACTCGAGCCACGACGACCGCGCGAGGACCTCGCCGGCGTCCTCCCCCAGCGCCTGCACGGCGACGTCGCGCAGCGAGCCGCCGGTCGACTCCGCCTCGCGCACGAGCCCGGCGACGATGCCGTGCGCCTCGCGGAACGGCGTCCCGCGGCGCACCAGCAGGTCGGCGAGGTCGGTGGCGGCGATCAGCTCGTCGGAGGCCGCGGCCGCCATCCGCTCGCGGTCGAAGCGTGCGCCCGCCACCATCCCGGTCGCCGCGGCGAGGCACAGCTCGAGCGTGTCGAC
>DASVRH010000035.1:0-4462 GCA_036388715.1 Solirubrobacteraceae bacterium
GTGCCCTGGCTGGCCGACTGGTGCGGCGTCGACCTCGCGGGGCCGCGCGGCGAGATCCGCCAGGTCGCCGTCGCGCACGCCGACCCGGAGAAGCTCCCGCTGGCGCGCGAGCTGCGCGAGCGCTACCCGCCCGACCCCGACGCCCCGACCGGGGTCCCGGCGATCCTGCGCACCGGCGAGGCCCAGCTCTTCTCCGCGATCCCCGAGGAGATGCTCGCGCAGGCCGCGCGCGACGAGGAGCACCTGCGGCTGATCCGCGAGATCGGGATGCGCGCCGCGATGGCGGTCCCGATGACGATCGGCGAGGAGGTCCTCGGCGTCATGACGTTCGTCTCGGCCGAGAGCGGGCGGACGTTCGGCGACGACGACTTCGCGTTCGCGCAGGACCTCGCGCGGCGCGCGGCGGTGGCGGTGCAGAACGGCCGCCGCTACGCCGAGCAGGTCCGCGTCGCGGTGACGCTCCAGCGCAGCCTGCTGCCCGACCGGCTGCCGACGGTCCCGGGATGGGAGTCCGGCGCCTCCTACGAGGCCGGCGACGAGCGCGCCGAGGTCGGCGGCGACTTCTACGACGTGGTGCCGACGGCGGGCGGCCACGTCGTCTTTTTGGGCGACGTCACCGGAAAGGGCATAGAGGCCGCCGCGCTCACCGCGCTGGTGCGCCACTCGGCCCAGACCGCCGCGCGCTTCGACCGGCGCCCGGCGACGCTGCTCGGGGTGATCAACGCGATGCTGCGCGAGCAGCCGCGGCTGTCGCCGGTGAGCGTCGTGTGCGCGCTGATCGAGCCGCGCGACGGCCGCCCGTGCGTGACCGTCGCGTCGGCCGGCCATCCGCTGCCGCTGCTCAGGCGCGCGGGGGAGCCCGCGCGCGAGGTGGGTCGCCACGACGTCCTGCTGGGCGTCGTCGAGCAGGACTCGTTCGCCGAGGAGTCGCTCGAGATCCAGACCGGCGACGTCCTGCTCTTCTACACCGACGGGGTGGTGGACGCGCCCGGCGCCGACGACCGCTTCGGCGAGACCCGGCTGCGCGCCGCCGTCGACGACGGCCCCGCCGACCCGGCTCGGCTGCTGCACGCGATCGAGGCCCAGCTGCACGCGTTCGTCGAGGGCCCCGGCGCCGACGACCGGGCGATGCTCGCCCTGCGCTACACCGGCCCGCGCACGACCAAGGACGCGCGCGCGGGCTCGCCGCGGGCCGACGCGCGTGGTTAGATCGGATCGTGCCCGACCTCCACGTCCTCCTCGTCTTCGGCGGAGCCGCGCTGGCGCTGATCGTGATCCCCGGGCCGGCGGTGCTGTACATCCTCGCCCAGAGCGTCGAGCACGGTCGCCGGGCGGGCGTCGTATCGGCGCTCGGCGTGGCCGCCGGTGGGCTCGTGCACATCACGGCGGCCGCGGTCGGGATCTCGGCGCTCGTCGTGTCCTCGGCCGTCGCCTTCTCGGTCGTGAAGTACGTCGGCGCCGCGTACCTGCTCTACCTCGGCGTCCGCCGCCTGCTGGACCGAGCCGGGGCCGTCGCCGACGACGTCCGCGACCACGAGGCCGAGCCGTGGCGGATCTTCCGCCGCGGGGTGGTGGTCAACATCCTCAACCCGAAGACGGCGCTGTTCTTCCTGGCCTTCCTGCCGCAGTTCGTCGATCCCGACCAGGGGCCCGTGCTCGGGCAGATCCTCGTGCTGGGCTCGCTGTTCGTGCTGCTGGCGCTGCTCAGCGACTCGCTCTACGCCCTCGGCGCGGGCGCTCTGGCGGCGTGGGTCCGCCGCCGCCGGGGCGTCGCGCGCGACGCCGGGCAGTACGCGAGCGCGGCCGTCTACATCGGCCTGGGCACCGCCACCGCGCTCGCCTCGCGACACCAGTGAGACGGGTGCGTGTCCCGGCGCGGGGCCGGGTACGCCGGTTTGGAGACTGATGCCGACCCAGGTCGTAGAGCTCCGCTTCCGTCACCCCGCGCGCCCCGCCGCGATCGGCCGCGCCCGTCACGACGTCGAGGACGCGCTCGGCCGGACGGACGTCGACGAGCGCACGTCAGGCGACCTCATGCTCCTCGTCTCCGAGCTCGTGACGAACGCCGTCCGCCACGCGCGCACGGAGCGCTTCGAGGTGAAGCTCGAGGTCGCGCCGGACCGGCTGCGGCTCGAGGTCCACGACGAGGGCGGCGGCTTCGTGCCGGAGATCGCGCCGTCCGACGACGGGTCCGGCGGCTACGGGCTCTTCATCGTCGAGCGGCTCGCGGACCGCTGGGGCGTCGAGCGCGACGCCGGCGGCGTGATCTGGCTCGAGCTGGACCGCGCGCGCTAGTCGGTCCAGTCGAAGCGATTCGCCACGCCGCTGAGCTCGAACGAGCGGCGGACGCGCTCCGACGCGCCGTAGAGGGTGAGGGTCCCGCCCTCGAGCGAGGCGTGATCGCGCTCCTCGACGAGGATCCGGACGATCGAGGAGTCCGCGAAGTCGACGTCTGACAGGTCGATCACGACGTCGTCGCCGCGATGCTGGCGCAGGACGGCGGCGACGCTCGGCGCCGTGCTCGGGTCGAGGTCCCCGGTGGGGACCAGCAGCACCTCGCCCTCCCGCCCTTCGACGTGCAGCGTGAACGGGGCGTCGTTCTCGCGCATCTCGGAGGGAGTTCTTACCAGACTCGGTGCAGGGGGTTGCCAGCTTGTGCTGATTGTGATTCATTGCCGCACCGGAGAGGCAGGGGAGGACGAGATGCATCCGGAGATCCAGGGTGACCGGCGGGCGCCGGGCAGCAGCCGTCTGCGGCCCGGCGCGTTGCGGTGCGACGCGTGCGGCACGACGTGGTTCGATCCGCTCGCGCAGCATTACGCCGACGCGTGCAGGTGCCGCCGCTGCGGCGGGAAGCTCCACGGCGAGCGCCGCTCGGCCGTGGCGGCCGTCGGCCTGAGCCGCGCGGCGTAGGCACGGCGGTCGGCCTCCGGGCCGCTCAGCGCCAGGCGAAGACCGGCTGCTCGTAGTGGTCGACGCGCGCTCCCGGGCGATCGTGGAGCGCGACGAGGGAGAACTGGTGGATGACGGCCCCCGTCGGCGCGTGGATGAGGTCGTTGCCGAGGGGGACCTGGAGGACGGGGCGGTCACTCTCGGGGATGCGGATCTCGCGCGGCTCGCCTTCGCGCAGCGCGTGCAGGCCGATGCGGTAGACGGCGAGCACCTCGTCCGGCGCGGGGCGGAGGTCGGGATCGGCGCCGGCCCACAGCACGACGGGGGTGATGACGTAGCCCGAGCGGGTCGGGTAGTCGTCCAGCCAGCCGAGCACGCTCTCCGGGCCGAGGCGCAGGCCGAGCTCCTCGTCGAGCTCGCGCAGCGCCGCGTCGAGCGCGGTCTCGCCGTCGTCGACCCGGCCGCCCGGCAGCGCCCACTGCCCGGCGTGGCGGCTCATCCGCGACGCGCGGCGGCAGAGCAGGAACGCCGCGCCGCCGGCGACCCCGATCATGCGCCCGTCGAGCGTGCGGCCGTCGGCGGCGCTCAGCGAGCCCGGCACCACCGACATGTCGATGGCCTCCGCGACCACCGGGTCGCCGTCGTCGCGCTCCGGGTCGCTGTCGACGAGCACGATCGCGACGGCGGCGTGGCGCCGGTCCTCGAGCGGGTGCGTCCGGCGCTCGTGCGCGGCGAGCCTCGCCGTGACGGTCTTCCGGAGCTCCTCGTCGAAGGCGATCACGGGCCGAAGCGTGACACGCCCCGGCCCGCCGCCCTCCCTAGAACGGGCGGCCGAAGGCGCCGCGGCGGCGCGGAGCGGGGCGCGAGACGGTGCCCCCGCGCGAGCGGCGGACGAAGTAGACGATCAGCGTCGAGAAGAGGACGGCGAGCAGGAAGCTGCCGCCGTTGCGCCCGAACGCGTACGCGGCGATCAGGCCCGCGGCCAGCGTGCCGGCCATGCCGACGAGGATCGTCTGGCCGATGGACATGGGGTCGCGGCCCGGCAGCGCGAGGCGGGCAAGGGCGCCGACGATGAGGCCCATGAAGGCGAGCGAGATGATGAAGGCGAGGAGGCTCATGCCGTCGGGATGCCCGGCTGACCCGCAGTCACAAACGGTTTGGGCGGGGCGTCAGGCGGGCACGCGGAGCGCCATCAGCGCCTTGTCGTCGCGCACGCGGCCCGGCGCGAAGGCCCGCACCGCGTCGTCTATCCGCCGCACGACCTCCGCCGCGGGCTCGCGCGAGGTCGCGGCCAGGGCGTCGCGGAGGCGGTCCTCGCCGAAGGTCGACCGTCCCGCGCGCGCGTCGAGGACGCCGTCCGTGTAGAGCAGGAGGAGGTCGCCGCGCCCGAGGACGATCTCGGCGGTGCCCGGCGAGGCGCCCGGGCCGACCCCGAGCATCCGGCCGGGGACGTCGACGCTCTCGACGGTCCCGCCGGCGCGGAGGACGAGCGGGGGAGGGTGCCCGCCGGCGGAGAGGCGGACCGCGAAGCCGCCGGCCGCCGGTCTCACCAGCCCGCACGCGGCGGTGG
>DASVRH010000036.1:0-3310 GCA_036388715.1 Solirubrobacteraceae bacterium
CGCGCGGCGCGGTCGGCGATCTCGACCTGGCCGGTGGCGGTGGCGTGGACGCGGTCGGCCCAGACCCAGCGCGGGCCGGCGAAGTCCGCGAGGTCCGCGACGACCGCGCCGTGCTCGTCCCCGAGCCGGCGGATCGCCGCGTTCACCGCGGAGAGGTCGGCGCCGGCGGGCGGGATGCCGAGCCGCAGCGGCAGCGTGAGCACCAGCGTCCGGGCGCAGCACCCGGCGAGCGCGGCGAGGATCGCGGCGAGGTCGCGCTCGTACGCGGCCGGATCCCACGCGGTGGTGCGGACGTCGTTGACGCCGACGTAGACGCACCCGACGTCGTACTCGCGCCCGGCGAGCGCCGGGAGCTGGCGCTCGACCACGTCACGTGTCGTCGCCCCGTCCCGCGCGAGCTTCGTGAACGGCAGGTCGAGCGCCTGGGCGAGCCACTGCGCCCACGACTGTGACCCCAGCCCGGACTGCATGCCGCCGTGCCCGTTGGTGATCGAGTCCCCGAGGGCGACCGCACCGAGGCAGAAAGGCCCCTCGCTCGCGATGTTGTTATTTGACATTGACCATTGATTGGTAGATCGTCACACCACGAAGAAGAAAACGAGATGAGAGACGGGGTGGACCCTCATGGGGACCATGTTCGACACGACAGGCGATCCTAAGGCCACGTTCGAGGGCCTGAAGGTCGAGGCGGTCGCCGCCTACGGCAACGGAAAGCCCACGAACTACCCGGAGGCCAAGGCCCAGTTCCCCCACGTCCCGGTCGTCGAGATCGACGTCCTCAACGCGGGCATCGGCGACGCCGGCGACTTCGAGAAGGGCGACATGCTCTACACCGAGGCGGGCGAGTGGGCCTCGCGGCGGATCAAGGCCGGAGTGCACCGCCCGATCGTGTACTTCCAGGTGAGCGAGTCCGCGGCGATCCACCAGTCGCTCGAGGCCGCCGGCGTGAAGCCGCAGCAGGTCCGGATGTGGACGGCCCACTACACGGGGAAGCCGCATCTCTGTTCGTCCGAGTGTGGCTTCGGTCACGACGCCAACCAGCACGCCGACGCCACGCAGTGGGGCTCGCCCGGCTACCTGCCGCCCCCGTTCAAGGGTCGCAACATCGACGTGTCCGAGACGAAGCCCGACTTCTTCTAAGCACGCGCCCGTGACCGCCACCACCACCGTCCCGGCGACCACGCCGGCGGCGGCGCCGACCGCGTTCGACTGGGCCAACCTCGCGTCCTACAAGACCGACGGCCGGTTCATCGACGGCCTGCCGCCGGACGAGCGGACGCTGTTCTCGCCCTACGACGGGCCGGGTATCCACCGGCTCATCGTGGACCTGCTCCAGTCCGCGCAGCAGTCGGTCGTCCTGAACATGTACGGCTACGACGACGACGAGGCCGACGCCGCCATCCGGGCGAAGGCCGCGCAGTCGAACATCTACGTGCAGATGTCGCTCGACCGCAGCCAGGCGGGCGGCGTGCACGAGGCCAAGCTGCTCAAGGACTGGAACGCGGACGCGTTCGGCACGAGCATCGCCGTGGGCACCAGCGCCAAGCACGCCATCTCCCACCTGAAGATGTGCATCGTCGACGGCGTCTACACGATGACCGGCTCGACGAACTGGTCGCTGTCGGGCGAGCAGCAGCAGGACAACCAGCTGACGATCTCGCGCAACGCGGCCTTCGCGGCCCAGTGCCGCGCGATCCTCGACCGCAACCACGCGTTCATGCTGCAACAGATGCAGGGCCGCGCCGCCGCGGTGGAGGCGGCGCAGAAGATCGAAGCCGGCACGCACTGACCGTGTCGCGCCTGACGGACGTCACGCCGAGCGCGCCCGAGCACGCCGTTGTCCCGCTGCCGGCCGTCGACTGGGCGAGCGTCGGCGCGGCCGCGCCCGTCCCGGTCGACGGGGGCACGCCGGACCCGACGGCGCCGCTGCCGGCCGCCGACGTCGCGGTCCTGACCTGGACGTCGGCGGAGTGGTCGGCGCTCGACCACGTGTTCCTGAACAGCGGCAGCGCGGGCGTCGTGCCGTCGTACGAGCTCGAGCGCAGCTGGCATCTCTACACGCGCGACGCGCCCGCGGGGGCGGGAGCGGTGTCGCCGCTGTGGGGCTACTTCCGCGTCGTCGACGTGCAGGGCGCGGGCGGCGGCACGATCCGCGTCCTGCTCTTCAAATGCGACGCGCACCTCGCGCACCCGCCGTGGATCGGCGGCCTGCAGGCCGCGGTGGGTCAGGTCCTCGCGGACGCGAAGCCGTCGTGGATCTACTCGATCGGCACGGCGGGCGGGAGCCGCGAGGACGTGCGCCTCGGCGACACGGTGCTGACGAACGCGGCGCATCTCGAGCTCCAGAACCCTCAGAACACGGGCTCGGGCCTGAACGGCAAGACGTTCAGCGGGACCGCCTTCCCCTCCACCAGCCGCCTCGCCGACGCCGAGAAGCTGGGCTTCGCCCTCTCGCAGGTCGTGACGGACGACGCGCTGGCCGGGATGGTGGACGCGCTGCACGAGAAGAACTCGGCCTCCGGGCCGTTCGGCGTCGCCGATCTCGTCAACGACGCGCTCTCGCCGGCGAGCCTCGGCGCGCCGCGCTCGCTCGACATGCACGACGTGCCGCTGCTGAGCACGGACTACTACTACATCGCCTCCGGCGCGGAGGCCGCGCAGTGGTCGGTGCTCGAGATGGACGACGCCGTCATCGCCGAGGTCGCACAGGCGGCGAACGTCCCGTTCGCGTTCGCGCGCAACGTCTCCGACCCCCTGGTCCCGGCGACCGCCGCCGACGGGACGGCGATCCCCGAAGACGTCCGCGAGGACTGGTCCAGCCTGGTCTACACCGGCTACGGGCTCTACACGAGCTTCAACGGGGCGCTGACGACCTGGGCGGCGATCACCGGCTGATCAGCGGTGCTCGGGGTTGTCCTGGGACGGGTGGCAGCCCGCGTCCCACTCCGAGCGCTGGTTGCCGTAGGCCGGGATGCCGCCGTTGTCCTTGAGCATCCGCGCGAGATGCATGAGGTTCCACGTCATGAACGACGCGTTGCGGTTGGTGAAGTCGTTCGTCGGGCCGCCGGAGTCCGGGTCGAGGTAGCTCGGCCCCGGGCCGGCCTCCCCCATCCAGCCCGCGTCGGCCTGCGGCGGGATCGCGTACCCGAGGTGCTGGAGGCTGTAGAGGATGTTCATCGCGCAGTGCTTGGCGCCGTCCTCGTTGCCGGTGATGAGGCACCCGCCGACGCGTCCGTAATAGGCGTACTGGCCCTGGTCGTTGAGCAGGTGGGAGTTGCCGTAGAGCCGCTCGATCACCTTCGTGCAGACC
>DASVRH010000037.1:0-5513 GCA_036388715.1 Solirubrobacteraceae bacterium
CCTCGTCGGCACCGACGCGAAGGTGCAGGTCGGCCTGCGGGCGGTGCTCCCGGCTCGCGGCTTCGACGCCGCGATCCGCCGCCTGACCGGCTAGCCGAGGTCGTACTCGGGCAGGAGCTGCTCGAAGACGGCGTTGGCCCAGCCCTCGGCGAACGGCTCCCCGCGCGCCGCCCGCCGCCGCGAGCGCGTGGTCATGCGATCGCGGTGGTGGCCGAGCTCGTGGGGGAGGATGTGCAGGAGCTGGAAGTCGCGCGCCTGCTCCTCGGTCCAGCGGACGATCCAGTGCTCGCCGTCCGGCGCGCGCTCGCGGTCGACGCCGAGGCGGTCGAGGATCCACTCGTGCTCGTCGTGGAAGGCGGACAGCGTGTCCTCCCACCACAGCTCGCGCTCCCATCCGCAGATCCCGATGACGCCGGTGTCGTGCCAGCCCATCGCGTCGTCGTCGCCCGACAGCACCACCGCCCGCAGCCCGACCGCGACCTCGTCCCACATCGGGAGCCGCTCGAGGAACGCGCGCAGCTGCGGCACGGTCACCAGGTGCCGGGAGCCGGGGGCGGGAGCCTCCCGGACGACCCTCACCTCGCCCGGCCGCGGGATCCACAGATCGTCGCGGTCGCGCCGCCAGTTGTTCTTCTTCAGAGCCCGCCCGCCCTGCACCTTCATCGCGGTCTTGCGGTGCATATGCCCGGGGTGGGACTCGAACCCACACGCCCCGAAGGGCAGAGGCTTTTGAGGCCTCCGCGTCTACCGTTCCGCCACCCGGGCGGGGTGCGGCCTCAGCTTAGGCGGGCTGGGGGCTGGGGTCGCGGCGGTCGTCGCGACGGTCGTCGTAGTCGTCGTGCTCGCGCGGGCGGTCCGCGCGGCGCTCGACCTCGACGTGCCAGTTCTGGCGGAACCCGCTCATCGCGAACCCGATCAAGAGGACCTGGACCGGGATGATGAGGATGGTGATCATCCCGAGGACGCTGGCCGCGAGGGCGGGGTCCTCGAAGCCGTCCTTGTCGCGCGCGAACCACTCGGGCGCGGAGACGGCGGCGAAGATGAGCATGATGATCGCCAGGGCGGCGATGACCGGGAGCATCCCGGAGCGCCAGCGCGCGATGTAGTACGCGATCAGCAGGTAGATGAGGATGTAGGCGATCTGCACCGCCTTCGCGCCCTGGAGCGCGTCCCACCCGCCGATGGTCACGATCGTCATCAGGGCGGCGCTCACCAGCGTCAGCAGCACCACGACGGCCTTGACCGACTTGCTCGACGCCTTCTCCCGGTTGGGGTACTCGAGGCGCACGTCGTCCCGGCGCTGTTCAGCCATGAGCCGGAACATACAATCCCGCGGCCTCGTGCGCGAAGGTTGCGCGCACGCGCGGGCGTGGTGGAACCGGTAGACACGCCGGCCTTAGGAGCCGGTGGCGCAAGCCGTGGGGGTTCGAGTCCCTCCGCCCGCATGGCCTTGCGAGGGTCCGATTTTTAGTAGTGTCGAATCCGCCCGCGCGGTACCCGTTTTGATAACTGCTCTGGCCTGAAGATTTGCAGGAGAATCGTCGAAGCGTACGGTCCGCGGAACCAGTTATGGTCCGCGCCAGTACCCGATTTCGAGCGCGCGCAAGGGATGGCGCCTGACAGGAGGGCCGAGCCTCGCCGGACCACGTGATCGACCAGCGAATCGTCAAGGCGCTCGCGCATCCGCTGCGCATCCGGATGCTGACGGTGCTCAACCAGCGGGTCGCGAGCCCGTCAGAGCTCGCCGGCGAGCTGGAGGAGCCGATCGGCAACGTCAGCTACCACATGCGCACGCTGGCCGACCTGGGCATGGTCGAGCTGGTGCGCACGGAACCGCGCCGCGGCGCGGTGGAGCACTACTACCGCGCGATCGAGCGTCCGCACGTGCCGGCCTCCGAGTGGGCGACGCTGCCCGCTTCCGTCCGCCGCTCGTTCTCCGACGCGACCGGCCGTCAGGTCCTCGACGACTTCACCGCCGCGGGCAAGTCCGGCGGCTTCGAGCGCGAGGGCGCGCGGCTGAACCGGCTCGAGCTCAAGCTCGACCAGAAGGGGTGGGAGGAGCTCGGCAAGGTCCTCGACGACGCCGCCCAGCGCGTGGAGAAGGCGGCCGCGAAGGCCAAGGACCGCAAGAGCGGCGGGGGCGATCCGGTCAACGCGACCGCCGTCCTGATGCTGTTCGAGACGGGAACCGGCGGCGGGAAGTCGAACAAGCGGTAAGACAACGAACCGTTTGGACGCAGACTGGCTGGGTAGCCAGTCGCGCGCAGACCACCACCCCCGGGCCGCACGGACGTAGGCCCGTTCCCATTTTCTCAACGGAGGTAGGGGCAACCCCCATGCGTATCGGACTGGTCCTTGGCGCCGGCGGCGTCGTCGGTGGCTCGTGGCTCATCGGCGCCCTCGAGGCGCTCGAGTCGGAGACGGGCTGGAGCCCCACGTCGGCCGAGGTCGTCGCCGGCACGTCCGCCGGGTCGGTCATCGGCGCGATGACGGCCGCGGGCGTCGAGCCCTCGCTGCTCGCCGCGTACGCCAGCGGCGGCGCCGGCGACGAGGTCGCCGAGGCGGCCGAGCGCGCGGGCGTGACGCTCGAGGCCGGCCTGGGGGACATGCCGTACCGCCTGCAGCGCGCGCTGCCTCCGCTGGGGCCCGGCTCGTGGCGCATGGCGCTCTCGACGCTCGCCCGCCCGATGAGCCACTCCCCGTCCGCCGTCATGGCCGGCTGGCTGCCGCGCGGGTTCGTCTCGACGCGCCCGATCGGCGAGCTCGTGGGCCGCTTCGTGGAGGGCGCGTGGCCCGACGAGGGTCCCCGCTACCACGCGGTCGCCGCCGACTACGCGACCGGCCGCCGCGTCGTCTTCGGCCGCTCGGACGCCCCCGACGCCGACGTCCGCGACGCCGTCGCCGCCTCCTGCGCCATCCCCGGCTTCTACCACCCGGTGAAGATCGGCTCGAAGCGCTACATCGACGGCGGGATCTGCTCGCCCTCGAACCTCGACCTGATGTGCGGCGAGGACCTCGACCTGGTCGTCTGCCTCAACCCGATGTCGTCGCTCGCGCAGGTCACGCCGCGCAGCGCGGGCGACCGCGTGGCCGCGCGCTTCCGCGAGCAGGCCGGCCGCCGCCTGGGCCGCGAGGCCAAGAAGCTCCGCGAGAGCGGCACCGAGGTGCTCATCCTCCAGCCGACCGCCGAGGACCTCGCGCTCATGGGCACGAACCTCATGGCCCGCGACCGCCGCGAGGCCGTCGTCGAGCGAGCAATCCGCACCACCGCCCGCCAGCTCCGCCGCCGCCGCGACCGGCCCGGCGTCGTCCTCCCGAAGAAGACCCCGGCCCGCCGCCGCGAGGCGCGCCCGGCCGCCGAGCGCAAGGCCGCCTGACCAGCGTTCCCGCGCTCCACGGTACGGGAGCTCAGGCGGCAGGAAAGCCGCGCGCGAGCGCGGCGGAGATGCTCGCGATCTCGTCCGCGCCGAGCGGTCCCGGGGCGTTGATCCGCTTCGCGAGGCTGCGACGGTGCAGCAGCGGGAAGCCGCGGATCTCCAGCGTGCCAAGCAGCGGCAGGTCGCCTTCCACGAAGCAGAGGGCGCCGCGGACGGGAGCGCTTGGGAGGACGGCCTCGACGACCGGCCGCACGAGCTCCAGCTGACGCAGCAGGCCATCGACGAGCTTGGTCCTGTCGCGCCCGGCGACCACCAGCTTCGCTTCGCCGAACAGCGGCTTCGCGACCCTGATCCGGCCCTTGTACCGCTTCGTGTCGACGACCCAGACGCCGGAGGGCGCGACCGCGAGATGGTCGATGTTGGCGCGGCTGCGCGGGATCCGCCGGTCGTGCAGCACGGCGATTCGCTCGCCGCATCGTGTCTCGAGGGCCTCGGCAACGAGCTCCTCGCCGCCGGCGCCATGCGCCCAGCGTCGCTCGTGCGCTGGAGCGTCCTGGAGAGCCAGCAGCAGACCACCGATCCGTGGATGCCTGTCTCGCACCGCTGTCTCGCGACGCGACCGGCGGCGCTCGTGCTCGCGCCGGGCGCTTGCCCCGGCGGTTCCGCGATCCTCCTCGCGCGGCGTCATCGGCGAACCGTAGGACGTCCACGCCGGCTTGCCTATGGAACGGCCGTCCAGCGACTTGCTCGGTTCGCGGCGGCGAAAATGCGTGCTCCGGGGCGCAGATACACTGCCCGGATCTCGCTCTGGGGGAGTGAGTTAATGGTTTATGCGCACGGTCTCCAAAACCGTGAATCCGGGTTCGAATCCCGGCTCCCCCGCTCGCCAATTCGACCGCACTAGTTGAGAGACTTCGCGTGTGCGGCGCAGCGCGGAGGACATGGACGAGGTCCGGCTGATGCTTGCCGCAGGCGTCCCCGTTCCGGACGTCGCCCGCGAGCTTGGGATCCCCGTGCAGACGGTCGGACGGTGGAGCCGCGGCGCCACGGCCGCCTTCGGCCCGCCGCCCGCGGTCCCGCCGTGGCGGCCACCCGACCACTGGAGCTACGCCTATCTCCTCGGCATCTACCTCGGCGACGGCACCGTGTCGGTCACGAGGCGCGGGCGGGCGTTTCTCCGCGTCGCGCTCGACGGCGCGTATCCCGGAATCGTCGAGGAGGTCCGCGACGCGATCGGCATTACGACCTGGGGCGGGCGGACACAGGTCCTCTACACGCCGGGGAGCCGTGTGAACACGGTGCAGTCGGCGTGGCAGCGATGGCCGGAGGCGTTCCCGCAGCACGGACCGGGGCGAAAGCACGAGCGGCCGATCGTCCTGACCGACTGGCAGCAGGCGATCGTCGACGCGCATCCGGGGCGGTTCGTGCGCGGGCTGATCCACTCCGACGGCTGTCGCACGGTGAACCGTTTCACGACAACGCTGCCGAGTGGGCGGGTCGCCGAGTACGCGTATCCGCGCTACTTCTTCTCGAACCTGTCCGCCGACATCCGCCGGCTGTTCTGCGAGGCGTGCGACGCGCTCGGCGTGCGGTGGACGCTGTCGAACCCGCGCAATGTGTCGGTCGCGCACCGAGCGAGCGTGGCGATCCTGGAGGGGCTCGTGGGGCCGAAGGCCTGAGCGCCCCTCGGGCGCTCGAATCTGTCTCACTGACCCTCCATTCCTTGTGCGGGCATGAGTCACTAAAGCGGCGCATCGCCCCCGCCGATACGGCCTCTACGGGAGCACGGAGGCGCCCTTCACGGCACATCCACATTCATCCAGGGGGCACACCTGATGGGTCGCATCCGTCCTGTCCATCTCGTTCTCGTGGCGCTGACGGTCGTCGCGCTGGGAGGCACCGCCACAGCCGCGGGCGGCCTCATCTCGGGGGCGAAGATCAAGAACTCGTCGATCACCGGCATCGACGTCAAGAACCGCTCGCTGACCGCCCAGGACTTCCGGCGAGGCTCGCTTCCGCGGGGCCGGCAGGGAGCGGCCGGGCCGCAGGGCGTGCCGGGCGCGCCGGGGGCCCAGGGGGCGCCCGGTCCGGCGGGACCCGCCGGGCCCGAGGGCCCCGCCGGGCGTGACGCCTTCG
>DASVRH010000038.1:0-8305 GCA_036388715.1 Solirubrobacteraceae bacterium
CGGGGCCCAGGCGCCGCCGGTGACGCCACCGGTGGAGGGGTCGCCGCCGTCGCCGCCGTCGCCGTCGCCGTCGCCGTCGCCGCCGCCGCCGTCGCCGTCGCCGGAGCCGCCGTCGCCGTCACCGTCACCGCCCGAGCCGTCGCCGCCGCCGTCCCCGCCGTCCGGCTCCGCGCCGACCCGGAACGCCTTCGCCTTCGTCGTCGCGTTCCCGGCGGCGTCGGTGAGGGTGACCGTGAGCTTGTGCTCGCCGTCGTCGAGCCCGCCGGCGTCCACGTCGTCGGTGCACGAGAACGGCTCGCCCTCGTCGAAGCGGCAGCGCAGCGTCCCGTCCTCGTGCGGGAACGTCAGCCGCTTCGTCGTCGCGTCCCACGCGATCTCGCCGATCCACGGCGCGATGGTGTCGACCTCGATCTGCTTCTGCACCCACGCGCTCTCGTTGCCGGCGCGATCGGCGAACCTGACGTAGAAGGTGTACGTGTTGTCGGCGAGGTCCTGCTGCGGCGTCCACGACCCGCCCGCGCAGGGGCCCGGGAGGCTCCCGTCGAACGAGCACAGCGCGCTGGTCTGGGCGTCGGCGTCCTGCACCGTCCAGGTCCACTTCGGCCGCCGCACGTTGATCGCCCCCGACGGCCCGCTCACCGTCGCGACGGGCGCGACGGTGTCCTTGACCCACGTCCGCCGGACGCTCGCGCTCGAGTTGCCGGCCTGGTCCACGGCGTGGAAGTCGACGCTGTACTGGCCGTCGGCCAGCGTCGAGGGCCAGGTGAACGACGACGCGCACGTGCTCCACGCGTCGAGGTCGCTGCGCAGGCACTGGATCTCCTCGAGATCCGACGCGGTGCTGCTGAGGCTGAACGCCGGCGGAGTCTTCGCGTAGACCGGGGCGTCCGACCCCGACACGCTGAGGCTCGGCGCCGCCGTGTCGATGGTGAACGCGTACGTCGCCGGCGACCCGTCGCAGCGGGTGGTCGTCGCGTAGTCCTTGCATGCCGCCACGCCGAACGTGTGGCTGCCGTCGGGCAGCGGGCCGAGCTTGATCGAGGCACTGTTGTCGCTGCCGGAGCTCGTGCCGCAGTCGAACGAGGTCGTCGTCGCCCCGGTCTTCACGCTGCACCGGAACCGGACGCCCCCGATGTCCGACCGGTAGCCGAACTGCGGCTGGTCGTTGCGCGTGAGGACGGGGCCGGTGCTGTAGATGGTGGTCTGCGGCGTCTCGAACGTCTCGACCGGATCCGGTGGCGGCTCGCAGTCCTCGCACTGCTCGCCGTAGGCCGGGCCTGCGGCGGCAAGAGCGAGGAGGAGGACGCCGGGGGCGAGGAGGCGGCGGAGCTGCGTGATCTGGGGCATGGCAGGCACCGTGACGGGCCTCGGCCCCGAGCAAATCGGGGAACCCCCCGGTCTCGCCGCGAGGGGGTACCTTCCCCCCGGTGACGAGCGGCGCCGACCTCAAGCTCTGGGCCCAGAAGTGGCGCTGGTACGAGCGCAACACGCTGCCGTGGAACCGCGCGCGCATCCATCTGCACTTCGCCCGCCGCCGCGCCTTCTGCCGCTGGCCCGTACACGGCAACGTGCTCGAGGCCTTCGAGGACGGCCGGCTGGAGATCGGGGAGCACACGCTGCTCGAGCCCGACGTGTGGATCACCATCGCCGACCACGGCCGCGTGCGGATCGGCGAGGGGGCCTTCCTCAACCGCGGGGTCATGGTCGCCGCCGACGGCCTCGTCGAGATCGGCGACCACTGCATGTTCGCCAACGGCTGCTTCGTGACCGACGCCAACCACCGCTTCGACGACCCCGACAAGCCGGTCACCTGGCAGGGGTTCACGAGCAAGGGCCCGACGCGGATCGGCGACAACGTGTGGTGCGGCGCGAACGTGGTGGTCACGAGCGGTGTGACGATCGGGGAGCGCTGCGTGATCGGCGCCAACTCGGTCGTGACGACCGACCTGCCGGCGTTCTCGATCGCGGCGGGCGCGCCCGCGAAGGTGCTGCGGCGGATCGAGTACGAGGAGACCAGCCCGAGCACGGCGCCGCTGGCGCCCTGACCCCGACCGGGGGGTGGGCGGACCGGGCGTCGGACCGGCCCGCCCATGTGTGCCCGGAAGCCTACGCCTCCACGCCGCTCCCGCGGTGAAATCTCTCGAGCTCCTCCGGGGGCATCGAGTACTCGTGCTCGGGGGCGGGGTAGCGGCGCGTCCGCACGTCGGCGGCGTACTGCGCGACGCCGGCCGTCATCTCGTCGAGGAGGTCGGCGTAGCGCCTGACGAACTTCGCCCCGACGCCCTGGCGGATGCCGAGCAGGTCGTGGAAGACGAGCACCTGGCCGTCCGTCCCCGGGCCGGCGCCGATCCCGATCACCGGGATCCGCATCTTCGGCATGATCGCCTCGGTAACGGCGCTCGGGATCGCCTCGAAGACGATCGAGAAGCAGCCGGCCTCCTGCAGCGCGAGGGCCTCGCGCTCGACGCGCGCGGCGGCCTCGGCGTTGCGGCCCTGCGCCTTGTAGCCGCCGAGCGCGGTCGCCGTCTGCGGGGTCAGCCCGACGTGCCCCATGACCGGGATGCCGGCCTGTGAGATCGCCTTCGCCCGCGCGACCGACACCGGCCCGCCGCCCTCGAGCTTGACGACGTCGCAGCCCGCCTCCTTGACGAAGCGCATCGCGGTGGTGATCGCCTGCTCGTCGGAGACCTCGTAGGAGCCGAACGGCAGGTCGCCGATCATGAACGGGAGCTGGAGCCCGCGGCGGACCGCCTTGGCGAGCATGATCAGCTCGTCGAGCTCGACCGGGACGGTGCTCGGGTGGCCGAGGACCGTCATCGCCCCGGAGTCGCCGACGAGCACGAGGTCGACGCCCGCGGCGTCGACCGCGAGCGCGCTCGGGTAGTCGTAGGCGGTCACCATCACGATCGGCTCGCCGAGCTCCTTCTTCTCCATGAGCCGGGGCAGCGTCATCGGCAGGCGCGACGCGTCGTTCGGGACGTTGAGCTTCTGGGGCAGCGTGGACATGGAGCGCTCCCTACGTGAGCAGCGTCGCCACTTCGGCGTCCGTTGCGATGATCCGGTTCTCGCGGTCGACGTGCACGACGCGCGGCTCGTAGTGCTCCATCTCCTCACGCGAGTACTGCGCGTAGGAGATGACGATGATGGTGTCGCCGTGATGGACGAGACGGGCGGCGGCGCCGTTGACCTTCATCTCGCCGGAGCCCCGCTCGCCGGCGATCGTGTACGTCTCGAAGCGGGCGCCGTTGTCGACGTCGACGACGTGCACCTGCTCGTGCTCGAGGATGTCGGCGGCCTCGAGCAGGTCGGGGTCGACGGTGATGGATCCGACGTAGTGCAGGTCGGAGTCCGTCACCGTCGCCCGGTGGATCTTGGACTTCAGCATCGTTCGAGTCATGAGGTGATGAGTGCGTTGTCGATCAGTCGCGTGTTTCCGACCCGCGCCGCCACCGCGACGAGCACGCGCCCGTTCACGGTGGTCACCGGGTCGAGGGTCTCCGGCGAGACGAGCTCGAGGTACTCGGGCTCGACTCCGAAGTCGTTCATGGCGGCGAGGGCGCGGGCGCGGATCGCGGCGGCGTCGCGGTCGCCGGCGTCGATGGCCTGCTCGGCGGCACGCAGCGCGCGGCTCAGGGCCAGCGCGCGGTCGCGGTCGCCGTCGCGCAGGTGGACGTTGCGGCTCGAGAGCGCGAGGCCGTCGGGCTCGCGGACGGTCTCGACGGCCTCGATCCGCACGGGGATGTCGAGGTCGCGGACGAGGCGGCGGATGACGACCAGCTGCTGGGCGTCCTTCTGGCCGAAGTACGCGACGTCGGGCCCGACCATGTTGAAGAGCTTCGCCACGACCGTGGCCACGCCGTCGAAGTGCGCGACGCCGCGATGGGCGCCCTCGAGCGGCTCGCTCACGCCGGCCACGCGCACCGTCGTGCTGAAGCCCGGCGGGTAGACGGCCTCGACGGGCGGGGCGAAGAGGAGGTGCGCGCCCGCCTGCTCGGCGAGGGCGGCGTCGCGCTCCTCGTCGCGCGGGTAGGCCGCGAGGTCGCTCTGCTCGTCGAACTGCGCCGGGTTGACGAAGAGGGAGACGACGACGAACGCGGTCTCGGCCGCGGCGCGCTCGACCAGGGACAGGTGGCCGGCGTGCAGCGCGCCCATCGTCGGGACGAGCCCGACGGGGCGGGGGGCCTCGCGCACCGCGGCGCGGACCTCCTCGACCGACCGCACGATCCTCACGCCGCCTCCTCCGAGGGCAGCGGCGTGGCGTCCGCGGGGAGGGGCGTGGCGTCCGCGGGAAGGGCGGGGCCGCCGGCGACCCCTCGCGTCGCGTCCACCAGCGCGTCGAACATCGCGACCAGGTCCGGCGCGCGGTCCTGCACCGCCGCCCGCTGGCGCGCGACCGTCACCTCGTCGCCGCGGGCGATCGGCCCGGTGAGCGCGGCGTCGCCCTGCCGGGCCCAGTTCTCCACCGTCGCGCGCACGAGCGGCACCAGGAGCTCGCGGTCGCCGCCCAGCATCCGCTCCGCGGCCGACTCGAGCGTGACGAGGAAGTTCGACGCGATCGAGGCGGCGGCGTGGTAGGCGGGCCGGTCGGAGTCCGCGATCTCGATCACGTTCATGCCGAGGTCGTCCGCGAGGCCGCGGGCGAAGGCGAGGGCCTCGGGCGTCGTGGCGCCGATGGCGCCGCCGGCACCCGCGAACACAGCGCCCTCGCCGGTCACCGTCATCAACGGGTGCAGGCCGAAGTCGCAGAGCGGCGCGACGGGCGTGGCCCCGGAGCAGTGGCCGACGAGCGGACCGGGCGGGAGCGTCGCGGCGACGCTCGCGATCGCGGCGTCGGGCACGCAGAGCAGCACGGCGTCGACGCCGGGGGACGGCGTCTCGCCGCGGCCGAGCGGCCCCTCGACGGGGCGGCCGGCCGCGCGCACGGCGGCGGAGAGGGCCGTGCCGACGCGGCCACGGCCGATGATGGCGATGCGGGACATTCGCGATGCGGGTCCAGTTCCCTGACGGGATACCGGCCTCTTTACGGGAAACCGTTGAGCGCCCCCCAGGGTACCCATCCCCCGGCGGATCTACCATCGCGGTGTGAGCGATCCAACGCAGCGCCGAGAGGCGCTCAAGGACCTCTACACGACCTGCAAGGGCTGCGTCCGCTGCCCCCAGCTCGCCGCCTCGCGCCACAACGTCGTCTTCGGGGCCGGCAACGCCGACGCCGACCTCATGTTCGTGGGCGAGGCGCCGGGCAAGAACGAGGACGAGCAGGGCCTGCCCTTCGTCGGCCAGGCCGGAAAGCTGCTCAACGAGCTGCTCGAGGGGATCGGCCTCGAGCGCGGCGACGTGTTCATTTGCAACGTGCTCAAGTGCCGCCCGCCGGGCAACCGCGACCCGCAGCCGGTCGAGATCGACAACTGCCAGGACTACCTCTACGACCAGGTCGAGCTGATCCGGCCGAAGGTCATCTGCACGCTGGGGAACTTCGCCACGAAGCTCCTGCGCGCCGACCAGACGGGGATCACGCGGATCCACGGGCAGGACGAGGTCCGCGTCGTCGGGCGCCGGGCGGTCCGGCTGCTGCCGCTCCACCATCCGGCGGCGGCGCTCTACACGCGCTCGAACCTGGACCTGCTGCGCGAGGACTTCGCGAGGATCCCGTCGCTGCTCGCCCGCCCCGAGCCACCGCAGCCCGAGCCCGAGCTGCCGCCCGTCGAGGCGGTCCCCGAGCCGGAGCTGGCGGTCGAGGAGCCCGAGCGCGAGCCCGAGGTCGTCGCGGCCTCGCAGCTAGGGCTCTTCTAGCGGGACGACCTCGAGCAGCGCCGCGGCGACGATCGGGTCGAACTGCCGGCCCGCGTCCTGCTCGATCCGCCGGCACGCCTCCTCGTGGGGGAAGGCGGGGCGGTAGGCGCGCTCGTTCGTCATCGCGTCGTAGGCGTCGGCGCAGCCGACGATCCGCGCCTCGAGCGGGATCTCGTCGCCCGCGAGGCCGTCGGGGTACCCGCTGCCGTCCCACCACTCGTGCGTGGCGCGCACGAGCGGCCCGAGGTGCTCGAGCCCGGCCGTCATGCAGAGGATGTCCTCGCCCTGGATCGTGTGGCGGCGCAGGACGTGGCGCTGGAGGTCGTCGAGCGGGCCGTCGTGGTCGAGGATGCGGGGATCGATCGCGAGCTTGCCCACGTCGTGCAGCACGGCGACGAGCTCGACCTCGGTCGCGCACAGCGGATCGAGGCCCATGTGCCCCGCTACGCGGCGGGACAGAACGGCCAGGCGGTGGCTGTGGTCGGCGGTCGCGCGGTGGTGGACGCGGAGCTCGGCGGCGAGCACGCGGATCGCCTTGCGGATGCGCGGACTGTCCCTGCCGAGGGCCGTCGTCGTCGATGGTCGCTGTTGCACTCCGTGTCGCATTCCCGCTCAGGGCCCCGCATCCCTTCGTTCTGGACGCGTGTCCTATCAGCGGGAACGTGCCAGCTCGCTCAGCGTTGGCGAGTCCGCAAAGTGCGTAGAACGTCTGAGCCGTAGCGCCGGATGGACCCCATCGGGTCCGCGTTGCCGATGAGCTGGAGGCAGACGACGGTCGCGTCGACGGCGTCGCGCATCTCCTCGATGCGCCGCACGTGCTCCTCCGCGTCGGCCCCGACGAGGAACCCCTCGTGGGCGAACTCCTCGTCGGACATCTGCTCGTTGGCCTTGGCCAGCATCTCGGCCGGGTCGTGCAGCGGGTCCTTGTAGACCTCGGGCATCTGCGTCGCCTTCCAGTGCTTGGCGCCGTCGATCGCCGCCTGCTCGTCGTCGGCGAGGTGGAAGCCGGCCTGGACGATGATCTCGCCGACCTCCTTGCCGTTGCGCGCGCACGCCTCGCGGTAGGCGTCGACGACCTCGGGGGCCGACTCGGGGTCGCCGAGCGTCCACAGGCCGTCGCCGTACTTGCCGGCGACCTGCGCCGCCTGCGGGCCGAAGGCCGAGACGTAGAGCTTCGGCCGCTGCTTGGCGCGCGTGTAGAGCTTCGCGTCCTTGAGGCGAAACCAGCCGGCGTCCATGGTCACGGTCTCGCCGTCCCAGAGGCGGGTGATCGCCTCCAGGCCCTGGTCCAGGCGCTGGATCTGCTCGCGCGGCGACGGCCAGTCGCTGCCGAGCGGGACCTCGTTGAGCGACTCGCCCGACCCGACGCCGAGCCACACGCGGCCGGGATAGAGCTCCTCGAGCGACATCCACGTCTGCGCGACGAGCCCGGGGTGGTAGTGGTGGACGATCGGCGTGACCCCGGTGCCGATCGGCTTCGTCGTCACCTGGCCGACCGCCGCGAGATGGACCCAGCCCGACGACGCGCGGCCCTCGGGCCACCACGGCGCGAAGTGGTCCGACACGCCGAGCGCGTCGAAGCCGGCCGCCTCGGCCGCCTTCGCCTGCTCGATCATCTCGGACGGGAGGAACTCCTCGGTGGAGGCGGCGAACCAGTACCGGGTCATGCGCCACGCCTACCCCGCGCGGCGCGCAGCGCACGCAGCTGGGCGCGGGGCCGGGCCCTGAAGGGCGCGGCGCGGGCGAAGGTGATCGCCTGGGCGAGGTCGTCCCACGCCAGCGCGCGCGGGCCGAGGCGCGCGCCGACCACCTCGCGGCGCCGGCGGGCCCGTGCCTCGAGGTCGTCGCCGGTCGAGTGGCCGCCGGCGTGCAGCAGCGCGACGTCCGGGTGGTGCTCGACGGCCTCGGCGCGCAGGCAGAGGTCGAGGTCCTCGTACCAGAGGAACGCGTCCGGATCGAAGGGGCCGAGGCCGCGCAGGACCTCGGTGCGGGCGACGAGCGCCGCCGCGGTGGCCCAGCCGACGGCCTTGCGCCGGTCGGAGCGCCACGGGCGGCCCGGGCCGCGCGGCACGAGCGCGGGCAGCAGCTCGCGCGCGCGGCCGGGTCGCGGGTGGACGGAGTCCTGGGTCGTCCCGTCGGGGTTGAGCAGGCGCGGGGCGAGCAGCGCGGTCGTCTGCCGCGCCCGGTCGACGAGGCGCGGCAGGCCGTCGTCGAGCAGCTCGACGTCGGGGTTGAGCAGGGCGGTGACGTCGTGGCGGGCATGCACGATGCCGGCGTTGTTCGCGACGCCGAAGCCCGGGTTGCCCTCGACCTCGACGATGAGCGCCCCGCGCTCGCGGGCGAGCTCCACGCCGGCGTCGGTCGACTCGGTGTCGACGGCGATCACGTGCGCCTGCCCCGGAAGGTGGCGGTCGAGCGAGTCGAGCAGCCGCCGCAGGTGCGCCTCGGAGTCGTGCAGGACGACGACGATCGAGAACGCGGTCACCGCGCGACCTCGGCGAGCACGTACCGGAGG
>DASVRH010000039.1:0-1969 GCA_036388715.1 Solirubrobacteraceae bacterium
GGTCACCGAGTTCTCGATCCCGCGCAGGCCCATGAAGGCGTTGCGGTTCTCGACGGTGACGCCCTCGGTGTCGTAGGGCAGGACGAACGCGCTGATGCCGCCGCGGCCACCGTCGTGCTTGGGGACCTTCGCCATGACGACGACGATGTCGGCGATCGCGCCGTTCGTCGCCCAGAGCTTGCGGCCGTTGATGAGGTAGCCGGAGCCGTCCTCGGTCGGGGTCGCCGTCGCGCCGAGGCGCGCGGGGTCGGAGCCGACGTCGGGCTCGGTGAGCAGGAACGCGCTGATGTGGTCCTTGGTGACCTTCGGGAGCCACTTCTGCTTCTGCTCCTCGGAGCCGAAGAGCATGAGCGGCTCGGCGACGCCGATCGACTGGTGCGCGCTGAGGAGGGTGGACAGGGCGGAGTGGTACGAGCCCGCCAGCGCGAGCGCGCGGTTGTAGTAGACCTGGCTGAGGCCGAGCCCGCCGTACTGCTCGGGCACCTTCATGCCCAGCGCGCCGATCCGCTTGAGAGCGTCGATGACGTTCTCGGGGATCTTGGCCTCGCGCTCGATCTGGAGCGGGTCGCACTCCGCGAGGAGGGTCTCGCGGAGGGTGGCGAGGAACTTCTCGCCCTTCTCGACCTTGTCGGGGTCGAGCTTCGGTTGCGGATGGATCAGGTCGAGGCAGAAGTTGCCGAGGAAGAGCTCCTTGCCGAAGCTGGGGAGCTTCCATTCGCTTTCGCGAGCCTCCTCGGCGACCTGCCTCGCCTCTTTCTCAGAGACGCCGGTAGCCATAACGGGTTGTTGCTACCCGGCGGCGGCTTCGCCGATGCGACGCGGCCACATGGCGACGGCGATCCCGGCGGCCACGAGAGCGGCGCCGAGGAGCGCGGTTCCTGTCACCACCTCGTCCTCCAGCGCGGCGCCGAACGCGAGCGCGCCGAACGGGATGAGGACGCTGATGAACGACGTCGCCACCGCCGTGAGCTCGCGCAGGAGGAGCGTGAGGCCGACGAAGGTGAACGCGGTGCCGAGCAGCGCGAGGTACAGGATCGAGCCGATCGCCTCGGCGCTCCACGCGACCTCGCCCCAGTCCTCGGTCGGCGCGGAGGTCGTGAGCAGCGCGGCGCCCGCGCCGAGCATGCCCCAGCCGTTGACGACGAGCGCGTCGAGGGTCGCGCCGCGGAGCTTGATCGTGACGCTGCCGATCGCGCTCGCGATGGGGGAAACCACGACGGCGATCGCCGCGATGGCGGCCAGGTCGTCGTCGCCGAGCTCGAGCGACTCGTTGAACGCGAGCGCGAGGCCGGCGATCGCGATCCCGATGCCGGCGAGCAGCCGCGCGCGCAGCGGCTCGTTGGGGAGCGCGGCGGCGGCGAGGAGCGCCGTGTAGAGCGGCAGCACGCCGAACAGCACCGCCGCCAGCCCGCTCGGCACGTGCTGCTCGGCCCAGTAGATGAGGCCGTACGTCGTCGCGAAGGGGAGGAGGGCGAGCACGATCGCCAGGACGGGATCGGTCCGCAGCGACCGCCGGGCCAGCGCCGCTCCGCCGAGCAGCAGCACCCCCGCGAGCCCGAATCGCACGCCGGCGCCGAACAGCGGAGGCAGGTCGTCCAGCCCGATCTTGATCGACACCCACGTGCTCGACCAGACGAGGACGAGGAGGGCGTAGACGGACCAGACGACCGACCGGGGCACCGGGCGAGGGTATGACGCGGCGTCAGCCGGGCGGAGGGTCGGCGGCGGGAGGCTCGGGCGGAGGGTCGGCGGCGCGAGGGTCGGCGGCGGGAGGGTCGCCGCCGGGCGGGTCGGCGGGAGGGTCGGCGGCGGGAGGGTCGCCGGCGGGCGGGTCGGCGGGCGGGTCGGCGGCGACGGAGTCGTCGAGGGCGTCGAGGACGAGCTGCTCGCCGCCCTCCTCGCCGATGAGGTTGGTGACGGTGAGGCCGACCAACGTGATCCCTCGCCGCTCGACGAGCGGCATCGCGGC
>DASVRH010000040.1:0-2928 GCA_036388715.1 Solirubrobacteraceae bacterium
GCTCGACGTTGAGCCGCACGCCCGCCTCCTCGATCTCGCGCAGGACGTGCACGAGCGGCAGCTCGATCTCGTCCATGACCGGGGACAGACCCCATTCGTCGAGGCGCGCCCGCTGCCACGCCGCCAGCTCGCGCAGGCGGACGGCGTCGGCGCCGGCGGCCGAGTCGACGTCGGTCGCCAGCCCGCGCTCCTCGACCAGCTCGCGCACGGGGAACGCCCGCCGCGCGGGCTCGATCAGGTAGGCGGCGAGCATGGTGTCGTGCGCGAGGTTGGGCGGGACGACGCCGAAGGACTTCGCGTCGTGCGCGGTGACGGGCCGCTCGTCGGCGGCGAGCATGAGCTGGCGCGGGGCCTCGCAGCGGCCGGCGAGCACCTCGTCGCCGACGGCGACCCCGAACTCGTAGAGGTCGTCGGCCGGCGCCAGCTCGCCCTCTGGCGTCTCCGGCGCCCGCACGGCGAGCGTGACCGGCGCGTCGGGCAGCGACGCCACGTCGTTGAGCGTCGCCTCCCGCAGCTTCGCGGAGATGGTGCGCTCGGGGACCGGCGCGGGGGCGGCCTCCTCGTCGCCCAGCGCCTCCTCGAGGCGCCGCAGCGGGTCGCGCAGCTCGAAGTCGCGGAAGACCTCGCGCAGGCGCGCGCGGTCGGGCGTGCGCGCGAGCGCGTCCTGCAGGTCGAGCTCGACGGGGACGTCGTACTGCGCCGTCGCGAGCTGCTTGGAGATCCGCGCGTCGTCGGCGTGGTTCGTCAGGTTCTCCTTGCGCTTGGCGCCGGAGATCTGGTCGATGCTCTCGAGGACCGTCTCGAGCGTCCCGAACTGCTGGAGGAGCTGGGCCGCCGTCTTGTCGCCGATGCCGGGAACGCCGGGGATGTTGTCCGACGTGTCGCCCTTCAGCCCGTAGAAGTCGGGGATCAGCTCAGGCGCGATGCCGTAGCGGTCGATCACCGCCTGGCGGTCGTAGGTCTTCGTCTCGGTGATCCCGCGCGAGGTGGCCATGACCTTGACGCCCTCGCCGACGAGCTGGAAGGCGTCGCGGTCGCCGGTGACGACCGTCACCGGGATGCCGGCGTCCTTCGCCCGCTTGGTGATCGTGGCGATGACGTCGTCGGCCTCGAAGCCCTCGACGCGGTAGTTCGTGTAGCCGAACGCCTCGACCAGCGGCTCCATGTGCGGGTACTGCTCGGCGAGCAGGTCGGGGCGCGACGGGCGGTCGCCCTTGTACTCGGGGTAGACCTCGCGCCGGCCGGAGGACCCGGCGTCCCACACGACGACGGTCGGCTGCTGGCCGTGGTCGGTGAGAAGCTTCACCAGCATCGACGCGAAGCCGAAGATCGCGTTCGTGGGCCTGCCGTCCGAGGTGGCGATCGACTCGGGCAGCGCGAAGAACGCCCGGTACACGAGCGAGTTGCCGTCGATCAGGAAGAGCTCCCGGGGAGCGTCGCCGTTGGTGGCCACCGGCCCATCGTAGGATGCACCGGCCGTGGCCGCCGCCCCGACCTCAGCCCAGTACTCCCTCACGATCCGCGTCGAGCTCGAGCATCGCCCCGGCGCGCTGGGCGAGGTGCTCACCGCGATCGGCAGCGCGGGAGGCCAGCTCGGCGCCATCGACCTGATCGAGGCCGACGACCGCCGGACGCTGCGCGACATCACGCTCGACGCCCGCGACATGGAGCACTGGCGGGCGATCCTGCGCGGGATCGACGCCGTCGAGAGCGCGCGCGTGGTCGACGCCACCGACCGCACCTTCGGGATCCACGTCGGCGGCAAGATCGAGCAGCGCAACAAGATCCCGCTGAAGACGCGCGACGACCTCTCGATGGCCTACACGCCCGGCGTGGCCCGCGTCTGCCAGGCGATCGCGGCCGAGCCGGACAAGGCGTTCCAGTACACGATCAAGCGCAACACCGTGGCCGTCGTCAGCGACGGGACCGCCGTGCTCGGGCTCGGCGACATCGGCCCGGAGGCCGCCATGCCGGTCATGGAGGGCAAGGCGATGCTCTTCAAGGAGTTCGCCGGCGTCGACGCCTTCCCGATCTGCCTGGCCACCAAGGACCCGGACGAGATCGTCGAGACCGTCGCGCGCCTCGCCCCCACCTTCGGCGGCATCAACCTCGAGGACATCTCCGCGCCGCGCTGCTTCGAGATCGAGGACCGCCTCAAGGAGCGGCTCGACATCCCCGTCTTCCACGACGACCAGCACGGGACGGCGATCGTCGTGCTCGCCGCGCTGCTGAACGCCCTGAAGATCACCGGCAAGCGGATCGAGGACCTGCACGTGCTGGTCGTCGGGCTCGGCGCGGCGGGCGTGGCCGTCACGAAGATCCTGCTCGAGGCCGGCGTCCGGGACGTCATCGGCTGCGACTCGAAGGGCGCGCTGCACACCGAGCGCGCGGACTACCTCGACGGGTCGATGCCGCCCGTCAAGCGCTGGTACGCGGAGATGTCGAACCCCGACCGGCGCTCCGGCGGGCCCGGCGACGTCATCGACGGGACCGACCTGTTCGTCGGGCTGAGCGGGGCGCGCGTCATGCCCGCCGACGCGCTCGGCCGGATGGCGGACGATGCCATGGTCTTCGCGATGGCCAACCCGAACCCCGAGGTCACGCCCGAGGAGGCGCAGCCCTACGCGCGGATCGTGGCGACCGGGCGCTCGGACTACCCGAACCAGATCAACAACGTGCTCGCCTTCCCCGGCATCTTCCGCGGGGCGCTCGACGTGCGCGCGCGCGGGATCAGCGAGCAGATGAAGCTGGCGGCGGCGGAGGCGATCGCGGCGATCATCCCGGACGGCGAGCTGCGCGAGGACTACATCGTGCCCTCGGTGTTCAACCGCGACGTCGCGCCCGCCGTGGCCGACGCCGTCTCGCGCGTCGCGCACCAGGAGGGCCAGGCGGCCGAGCGCGGCGACACGATCGGCTTCGCGGCGATCG